>NZ_JAMYKZ010000013.1:0-152878 GCF_040317735.1 Mesorhizobium sp. M1399 | reverse complement strand
TCATGATCAGAAGGTCTTCGCCATTGAGCTTGACTTCGGTGCCCGACCACTTGCCGAACAGGATGCGGTCGCCGGCCTTGACGTCCAGCGGGACGAGCTTGCCAGCTTCGTCACGGGCGCCGGAACCGACGGCGATGATCTCGCCTTCCTGCGGCTTTTCCTTCGCCGTGTCGGGGATGATGATCCCGCCCGCGGTCTTGGATTCGGATTCGACCCGACGAACGACCACGCGGTCATGAAGCGGGCGGAACTTCGACTTTGCCATTTTTTATTCCTCGATGAGAATGGTGAGAACAGTTCCTCCGTCCGGCGGCGCCGGACATGGTTAGCACTCATCTTGGGGGAGTGCTAACGTGGCGCTGAAATAGTCTGGCAACTCGCGCGAGTCAAGGCGCCCGGTGAGCATCATCAGAACAATTGCTTCAAACGGATGCTTCAAACAGATACTTGACCAAGTCAACTAAATGGCTGATCTTACCGGCAGGAGGATGCCATGACCATTCATCATCACCCAGGCAAGGAGCGGATCGACGCGGTGCGAGCCTTCAACCGCTTCTATACCCGCCAGATCGGGCTGCTCGACGAAGGGCTGCTGAAAAGCACCTTCTCGCTGACCGAGGCGCGGGTGCTCTATGAACTGGCGCATCGCGATGGCCTGACCGCCACGGACCTTGGGCGCGATCTCGGCCTCGATCCCGGTTATCTCAGCCGGCTGCTGAAGAAATTCGAGGAACGTCATCTGGTCGAGCGCGCCACGATCGAGGCGGATGCAAGGCGTTCGTCGATCGCCCTGACCAAGGCCGGGCGGCAGGCTTTCGCGCCGCTGAACCAGGGCTCGCACGACCAGGTCGCGGCATTGCTCGACCGGCTTTCGGTTCCCGAACAGGACAGGCTGGTCAAGGCCATGCAGACGGTGCAGCGTCTGCTGGGCGCGACCGCCGAACCCAACATTCCCTACACGCTGCGGCCTCTGCAGGTCGGCGACATCGGCTGGATCATCCATCGCCAGGGCCTGCTCTACGCGCAGGAATATGGCTGGGACGAAACCTATGAGGCGCTGGTCGCTGAAATCCTCGGCACATTCGTCAAATCCTTCGATCCGAAATGGGAACGCAGCTGGATCGCCGAGCGGGAAGGCGAGGTCGTCGGCTCCGTCTTCGTCGTGCGCCAGTCGGACGCGGTGGCGAAATTGCGCCTGCTCTACGTCGAGCCCTCGGCGCGAGGTCTCGGCATCGGCAAGCGGCTGGTCGAGGAATGTATCGGCTTTTGCCGCGCCACGGGTTACAGGACACTGACGCTGTGGACCAACGACGTGCTCGCCGCCGCCCGCCACATCTATGAGTCTGTGGGCTTTAAATTGACCAACGAGGAGTGCCACCATTCCTTCGGCAGGGATCTGGTCGGCCAGAACTGGAACCTGGAACTGTAGCAGCGCTTCCGGCGCTTCGGCGTCGGCCTGCCGTGCCTCACCCTTTGATCGGTATCCAGATTTCCAGCCCGCCATTGCCGCTGCGCGGATCAAATTCGGGGCCGTAACGCTCGAATTCCGGCGCATCGGCGATCTCGTGCCCAGAGGCTGGCAGCCATTTGTTCCAGATCGTGTTGACCGTGCGGCGGATGGTCGAGATATGGTCACGATGGGCGAACACGCCGTATTTCTGCGCCGGCACGCGCACACGCCAAAACTCCCTCGGCAGGTCCGAAAAATCGGACACTTCGACGCCAGCGATGTAGTCGAAATTGCCGGCGTCGTCGCCGTTGACGCAGACGCCATAGGCGACGTCGCCGATCTCGCCTGGAATGTTGCCAATATAGGGGCCGAACCGCTGCCACTGCATCGGGATGCCGGCGCTGGTTTCGCAGCTGTAACGCTCGCCGAGACCGGCGATGAGAAACGGCCGGCTGGTCTCAAAACGCGGTGGTTCGAGAGTGGCGAGAAAGGACTGGTCCATCAGGATCGGCTCCACAAGATCGAGGTTGTCGAGCGAGCCTTGTGCGCGTACCAGTTCCGGCGTGGTGCCGAACTGGTCGCGGAAGGCGCGGGTGAAGGCCTCATGCGAGGCATAGCCGGCGTCGAGCGCGACCGAGAGGATGTCGGGTGCGCCGGCGCCAAGCTTGCGCGCCGCTTCGGTCAGTCGGCGAGAACGGACGTAGCTCATCACCGAACGGCCGGTAGCCGCGCCGAAAGCCCGCGTCACATGAAAGCGCGACACCCCGCTGCTCTTGGCGACATCGTCCAGCGAGACTGCTTCGGGCAGATGGCTTTCGACGAACCACAGCGCCTTCTCGGTCGGATTCATTTGGCACCTCGCATTGGCCCAGTCTCCGCATTGGCCCAGTCTTTACATGGCCCAGTCTTTACATTGGCCATGTCTTATATTGGCAAGATTATGGTGCCGCTTCCTGGCGGAGGCAGTTTGATCGAAATTGCGCACTGCGCAAATCGAGAGCGACGGTCGTCGGCAATTCGCAGGCGTCGCGCGAAAAGGCTTGACAGGAAGCGGGCAAACGTCCTTTTAAATGTAACGTTATTACATCACGAGATCTATATGGCTCCTTCTGACAAGACTTATTGCGCTGTGATTGGCGGAAAACTAGGGTGGCTGACTGATGGTCCCCGAGTCGAAAGGCAAGGGGTGAAAAGGGAACACGGTGAGATCTTCGGATCGAGGCCGTGGCTGCCCCCGCAACTGTAAGCGGTTAGCAAAATCCGAAGTGCCACTGGCCGGCAAGGCTGGGAAGGCAGGATGGCGCAAAGACCCGCGAGCCAGGAGACCTGCCATCAGCATGAGTTGACCGGACGGGGTGTGCCGGGAGGAGACGTGGACATCGGTCTTGTCGGCCGGTCCGTCCAGCTTCCTTCCGTCGCCATTGAGAAAGTGACGGTAAGTTGGACGCCTCCCAGCCTCTTCTTGAAGCGTGTGAACTGAGCGCGACGACGAATGGCCGGTGCCTGGTCAGCGCGGTGAGCCTTTCGATAGCGCCGGGCGACCGCCTCGCCATCATCGGCCCCAACGGCGCCGGCAAGACGACGCTGCTGCGCATGCTATGCGGTACGCTGCGGCCAAGCGCGGGAGATGTGAGATTTTCCGGACGCCGGCTGGAGAGGTTTTCGGACGCCGAGCGGGCACTGCACATGGCGGTCGTTGGCCAGACCGACCAGCCTGATCCGCGGCTTGCCGTGATCGACTACGTCGAGCTTGGGCGCGTCCCGCATGCCGGCTTGCGACGGAGGAGCGAGCAACGCGACATCGTCATTGAAGCACTTCGCAGAACCGGCCTGCTGCCGCTGCTCGGCCGCACGATCGGCTCGCTATCCGGTGGCGAGCGGCAACGCGCCCAGTTGGCGCGCGCCATCGCCCAGGAGCCCAAAATCCTGTTCCTCGATGAACCGACCAATCATCTCGATCCGCGCGCCCGCAGCGACCTTCTCGAACTCGTATCGCAGTTTGGCATGACCGTCGTGGCGGTGCTTCATGATCTGTCGCTTGTCACGCCATTTGCCACCAGGGTCGCGGTGATGAACGAGGCCCGCCTGCAGGCACTTGCCAGTCCGCGCGAGGCGCTGACCAAGAAGTTGATCCGCGAGATTTTCGGCGTTGACGTGCTTTGGCTGCGCCATCCCACCGAAGACCGCGAACTCACGGTCTTCGACGTTCCGAACCGCGCCTCTTCACATCCCGATTTGACCAAGGAGCAACATCCGTGAAACGCCTCGTACTGTCTTTTGCCTCCCTCCTACTTGCCCAGACCGCCTTCGCTTTCCCGGTAACCGTTGATAGCTGCGGCACGCCGCTGACGTTCGACGCCGCGCCGAAGCGCGCCGTCATCCAAGATCTGAACATGGCGGAGATGGCCTTCGCGCTGGGGCTGCAACCATCGATCGTCGGCCTGACCGGCATCACCGGATGGTATAAGGTCGGTCCGGAATTCAAGGCCGAGCAGGGCGCGATCCCGGAACTCGCGCCGAAATACCCGACCCTCGAAAACCTCGTCGCCGTCGAGCCCGATTTCTTCTTCGCCGGCTGGTATTACGGCATGAAGCCTGGCGGCGAGGTGACGCCCGATACGCTGGCCCCGCACGGTATCAAGACGCTGGTGCCGACGGAAAGTTGCGTCCATCTCGACCAGAACCGCCCCGCAGCCTCGATGGACCTGCTCTATGGTGATGTCGAAAAGCTGGGCAAGATTTTTGGCAAGGAGGCGGAGGCGGGAAAGCTTGTTTCGAACTGGAAGGCGCAGCTCGCCGATATCACGGCAAAGATCGGCGACCGCACGGGAACGCGTGTGTTTCTTTACGACTCCGGCGAAGACAAACCCTTCACATCAGGCAAGTTCGCGATCCCCAGCGCCATGATCGCCGCAGCCGGCGGCGACAACATCATGGCCGACATGCCGACGAGCTGGGGCAATACGGATTGGGAGACGGTGGCGGCCCGCAATCCGCAATTTCTTATCCTGCTCGACTACCAGGACGGCGGCTACAGAAAACTGCTCGATTTCCTGAAAGCTCATCCGGCGATGAAGGAGACTGAGGCGGTCAAAAATGAGCACTTCATTGCGCTGCGCTATGCCGAACTGACGCCTGGGCCTGCCAACATCGAGGCGATCGGCAAGATCGCCAGGGCGATGCACCCGGAAGCTTTCTGAGCTTGCGCCAGAGAGCGTTCGAATTGGCGATGACAGCAGGAGCAGCAGCGATTGCCGCTCTTGCTCTGCTGTCGATTGCCTATGGATCGACGGTCATCGCGTTGAGCGACGTGATTGCTGCGCTCGGACATGCCGCCGGGCTGGACGGAGACATCGTGTCCGGTCCGGCCGGCAAGATCCCGATTGCCAAGATCGTCCTCGATCTTAGGCTACCGCGCACGATTATGGCCATCTGTGTCGGCGCCGGGCTGGGCGTCATCGGCGCGCTGCTGCAGACGTAACGCGCAACGACCTCGCAGATCCGTTCTTGTTCGGCCTGTCGTCCGGAGCCGCGGCCGGCGCGGTTTCCGTCATCACCATTTTTGGCGACCATTTCGGTATCTGGACGTTGCCGGTCGCGGCCTTCACGGGCGGCGTATTGGCCGCCGGCATCGTGCTTTTGCTGGTTTCGCGGGTGAGGGGGCAAGGCCCCGAACGGCTGATCCTCGCCGGGCTTGCCGTCTCGTTCATGTTCACCGCCTTGACTAACTATCTCGTCTTTGCCGGAGACCAGCGCGCCGCTCACTCGGTGTTGTTCTGGACGATGGGCGGGCTCGGGCTGGCCCGTTGGGACAATATCGAGCTGGCTGCTCTGGGCGCAGGCACCATCCTTGTTTATGGACTTTGGAACCACCGCCGGCTCGACGCTTTCCTGGCCGGCGAGAATGCCGCTGAAAGCCTCGGCGTCCCGGTTGCGCGGATGCGCAGGATGACATTTCTCGTCGCCGCTTTCTCGACGGCGATCCTTGTCTCGGTCGCAGGCGTCATAGGTTTCGTTGGCTTGATGATCCCACATCTGTCCAGGACCCTGGCCGGCCCGCTTCATCTGCGCCTGATTGCAAGCTGCGCCCTCTTCGGAGCGGTGCTGTTGCTGGCAAGCGACCTTCTCGCGCGCACGCTGCTGCCGCCGCAGGAACTGCCGATCGGCATCATCACCAGTTCGGTCGGCGCTTTCTTCGTGGTCACGATGCTCATTCGCAATCGCTCATGATGTGACTGCCATGTACATTTGCCGCCTTCTGGCACAATCCGGGTTCCTTGAATTATGAGCACGCTTATTATATATGTCGCTCATGGTTTCCGACGGCATCGACAGATTGGGCTTTTTGATCCACGACGTGCAGCGCCTGATGCGCAAGCGCTTCGAGGCGCGCGCCAGTGGTTTCGGCCTTTCTTCGGCGCAATGGCGGCTTCTGGTCCGTGTCGCCAAGGAGGCGGGTGTCGCGCAGGCGCGGCTTGCCGAGCTTCTCGAAATCGAGCCGATCAGCGTCTCGCGCCTTGTCGATCGCATGGAGGAGGGCGGCTGGATCGAGCGCCGTCCCGACGCAACCGACAGACGAGTGCGCATGATTTTCCCGACCGCCAAGGCGAACGCAGCCTACGCCCACGTCAAGAGCCTTGCCGGCGAGGTGTATGAGGAATCGCTCGTTGGCGTTTCGCCGGAAGATCGCCGCGTCCTGGTCAAGGCGCTGGAGACAATGGTGCAGAATCTTGCGGATGGTGAGACGCCGCCCTCGGAAAAAGTGAAGAATACGGAAGGCGCAGCAGCATGAACGCGGTAGCCAAAGTAGATAAGAATGCGGCCAAGCTGGAGATGGAAGCTCCCGCGAAGCCGGCGGCAGCTCCGGTCACGGTCGCTCCGCAGGTAGCTCCGGCGCCAGTGGCGCCGAAGAAGAAGCGTCGTGCCGGCCGCTTCCTTTTGATGTTTGTGCTGCCCGCTGCGTTGATCGCCGGCGGCAGCTATGTCTGGGTGACCGGCGGCCGCTATCAGGAGACCGAGAACGCCAATCTGCAGCAGGCCAAGGTGTCGATAGCCGCCGATACGGCGGGCCGCATCGTTCAGGTCGATATTTTCGACAACCAGTCTGTCAAGCAGGGCGACGTGTTGTTCGCCATCGATCCCGAGCCCTACCGGATCGCATTGGCCCAGGCCGATGCGGCGGTGGCCGGCGCGCGGCTCAATGTCGAGCAGCTGCGTGCGGCCTATAGCCAGGCGCTGGCGCAAGAGAAGTCCGACGAAAGCCAGGTCCAGTACGCGCAGTCGCAGTATGACCGCGCCGCCGACCTTGCCCGCAAGGGCATCAACGCCAAGTCGTCGCTGGACGAGGCCAAGAACGACCTCGACAAGGCCAAGCAGCAGCTGGCCGTGGCCCAGCAAGGGATCGTCAGCGCCAAGGCGGCACTTGGCGGCAATCCCGACATCGAGACCGACAAGCATCCGACAGTGATGGCGGCGCTCGCCGCACGCAACAAGGCGGCCTACGATCTGGTCCAGACAACAGTCAAAGCGCCTGCCGACGGCATCATCAGCCAGGCCGCTTCGTTCAAGGTCGGCCAGTATGTCGGCTCGGGCACGCCGCTGTTTTCGCTGGTCGAGACCGGCGATACCTGGGTCGACGCCAATTTCAAGGAAACGCAGCTCACCAACATGAATCCGGGCCAAAAGGCCGAAATCGTGGTCGACACCTATCCGGGCAAGACGTTCGAAGCCACCGTCAAGGCGATTGGCGCCGGCACCGGGGCCGAGTTCTCGCTGCTGCCCGCGCAGAACGCCACCGGCAACTGGGTCAAGGTCACGCAGCGCATTCCGGTCCGCCTGGAGTTGACCGACGCCGACGCCAAGATGGCGCTGCGCACCGGCATGAGCGCGACCGTCACGGTGGACACCGGCGTTTCCCGCGGGCTGCCGGGCATTTTCCGCCGCGCCACGGCAGGCGAGGCCAAGTAAAGAGGCCTGACAGCGGCCGCATGGCAAACAGCGAGATGGATGCAGGTGACAGGATTGGTCCGAGGGAGGCGCAGGAAGAGTTGAATGCGTAGACGGGCTGCGCTGCGGCCTGGCTAAACCAGACAACGTTGCGCAGGATCTTCGGTCCTCAGGTTTCCGGGCGGCAGGCGCCCGCTTTGTCGAGACGCTCAGTCGATGTAACCCCCACATCGATGCTCGCGTCCCACCGCGATGAGGGTCTCTCTGCAGCGAGGGCCTCGCCGTCCGGAAACCTAATGTACACGTTTTTGTTACCTGCTGGAAGTTTTACGTCATGAGCACCCCAGAACCCTTTCGCGAAGTACCGCACCGCGGCCTGATCACAGTTGCGCTCATGCTGGCGACGATCATGCAGGCGCTCGACACGACGATCGCCAACGTCGCGCTGCCGACCATGACCGGCGATCTCGGCGCCTCCCCCGACAACATCAACTGGGTGCTGACCTCCTACATCGTTGCCGCCGCGATCATGACGCCGGTGACCGGCTGGCTTGCCGACCGCTTCGGTCGCAAGGAGCTGTTCCTGACTGCGGTGGTCGGCTTCACCGTCTTCTCCATGCTGTGCGGCATAGCCTGGAGCCTGGAGACCATCGTTCTCTTCCGGCTGATGCAAGGCGTCTTCGGCGCGGCCATCGTGCCGCTGTCGCAGACCTTCCTGCTCGACATCAACCCTAGGGAACGCCACGGCCAGGCCATGGCCATCTGGGGCGCCGGCATCATGCTGGGACCGATCCTTGGCCCGACGCTGGGTGGCTGGCTGACCGAGAATTTCAACTGGCGCTGGGTGTTCTTCATCAACCTGCCGGTCGGCATCATCGCCTTCCTCGGCATGGCCGCATATCTCCCCAGCGTGGCCCGGCGGGTGCGCAGCTTCGATTTCTTCGGCTTCGCCATGCTCTCGCTCGGTGTCGGCGCGCTGCAACTGATGCTCGATCGTGGCGGTGAGGTCGACTGGTTTTCCTCGATCGAGATATGGATCGAGCTTGGTCTTTCCATCACCGGCTTCTGGGTATTCACCATTCACACGTTGACGGCGGAGCACCCCTTTATCGACCCGAAGATCTTCCTCGATCGCAATTTCGTCACCGGGCTGGCGTTCATCTTTGTCATGGGCGTGCTCATTTTGGCGAGCATGTCGCTGCTGCCGCCAATGCTGTCGACCATCTTCGGCTATCCGACCCTCACCATCGGCATCGTCCTGGGGCCACGCGGTGTCGGCACGATGATCGCGATGCTGTTCGTCGGGCGGATCATGCACAGGATCGATGCCAGGATCCTCGTCGTCATCGGCTTCCTGCTGACCGCGCAATCGCTCTATACGATGTCCAGCTTCTCGCCGCAGATGGACAACTGGCTTATCCTCAGCTCCGGCGTCATCCAGGGCCTTGGAATGGGAATGGTGTTCGTGCCGCTGTCCACCGTGGCCTTCGCCACGCTCGACGCACGCTTCCGCACCGATGCCACGGCGTTGTTCAGCCTGGTGCGCAATCTTGGCTCGTCGATCGGCGTGTCGGTGGTGACGGTTCTGCTGGTACGCAACACGCAGATCAACCACGCTGAGCTCTCGGCCTATATCAATCCGTTCAATCCCAACCTCTGGGCGGCGTCGCCGGCAGCGGCGGGCGGCGATCCGACGGCGCTGTCGCTGATGGATGGCATGGTCAATATCCAGGCGATGATGGTCTCCTACGTCAATGACTTCAAGCTGCTGATGATGATGACACTGCTTGCCGTCCCGTTTGTTTTCCTGCTGCGCAAGCCAAAGGCTGCGCCGCCCGCCGGTGGAGCGCCTGCCGCGCATATGGACTAAGTCTCACGGCTCCGGCAACCGCGACCGACTCACGGCTTCCGTTGCCTGTGCCGGTCGCGTCGGCGTTGAGCCGGTTCACCTGCCATTAGTATATCCCGACCAATATGCACTCGCTTTTGGGTTGAAGGCGAGCCTCCTTTGCTTGCCTCAAGCATCAGCGGGAGGAACTGTATTTGGCCACGAAATCATCCAGGCAAACCGCCGAAGTGCCCGAATCCGCCAATTTGACGACGCTGGCACAACTGGCGACTGCCTCATATGAGGCGCTCGAGCGCGAGCTTCGCGCCACGATTGCAGCGCTTCAAGACCAGGCACTGCGGTTCCAGACCGCGATCGAGAACATCTCGCAAGGCATCTGCTTTTTTGACGCCGATGAACGGCTGATCCTGTGCAACCGGCGCTATGCGGAAATCTATCGCCTTGCGCCGGAGCAATTGCAGCCGGGGGCGGCGCTGCGCGAAATCGTCGAGCGGCGCGTCGCTGTCGGGACCTCGGCAATGAATGCGGACGCCTATCTGGCGTTGGCCCGGGCAGTCAATTCGGGCACTGCTTCGGGGAACTGGACAGCCGAGCTCGCCGATGGCCGGACAATTCAGGTCTGCCATCAACCGATGCCTGACGGCGGCTGGGTGGCCACGCACGAGGACATCAGCGAGCTCAGCGCCAACCGCTTGGTTGTCGACGAGCGTATCTCCTTGCAGACGCTGATCGACCTGGTGCCTGACTACATGTGGGTGAAGGACACCGAAAGCCGCTTCGTCGTCGCCAACCGAGCCATTGCGTCCGACAGCGGTCGAGACAGCACGAGCGACATGATCGGCCTGAGCGACTTCGACCTTCATGCGCCGGATCTTGCGCAGAAATTTCGCTTCGTCGAGCAGCAACTGATGCGCGACGGACAACCGATGATCGACGAGGAGGAGTTCGTCGTCGATGCGTCAGGCACCGGCAAATGGTTCCTGTCTACGAAACTGCCGTTGCGCAACGTTCAAAACAACATTTTCGGCCTCGTCGGCATTGCCCGCGACATCACTGCGCGCAAGCAGGCCGAAATCCTTCGCGATGGGCAGGCGCATATCCTCGAGATGATCGCAAAGAGCGCTCCCCTCGAAGACGTGCTCGAGCGGCTCATGCGTCTGGTCGAGTCCCAACTGGCGGGGATATTCGGTTCGGTCTTGCTGCTCGACAAGGATGGCAGCCACTTGCGCCACGCCGCCGCGCCGAGCCTGGCGAAAGACTACACCGACGCCGTCGACGGCGCCGCGGTCGGCCCTCGGGCGGGGTCTTGCGGAACGGCGGTCTATCGGCACGAGCCGGCGATTGTCGCTGACATCATGCAGGATCCGCTTTGGCAGGATTATCGCGAACTCGCGCGGCCGCACGGTTTGCGTTCGTGCTGGTCGACCCCGATCCTGTCGCATCAGGGCGCGGTGCTTGGCGTCTTTGCGATGTATTCGATGACGGTGCGCGAACCGACCGAGGCCGAGACCCGCCTGATCGATTTCACCACGCGCATCGCCGGGATCGCCATCGAACGCAAACAGGCTGAAGACCGGATCCACTTCATGGCCAATCATGACGTGCTGACCGGGCTTCCCAATCGCGCCTTGCTCGAGGATCGGCTTTCGCAGGCGGTCCTGTACGCCCAGCGATACGATCGCTGGGTGACGGTGGTGTTCATCGATCTGGACAATTTCAAATTTGTCAACGACACGCTCGGCCACAATGCCGGAGACGAGCTTCTGAAGATCGTCGCAAGTCGCATGGTCGACTGCGTGAGGGCAACCGATACCGTCGTGCGGCTTGGCGGCGACGAATTCGTCATCGTGCTTTTCGACCAGCCGGCGAACGTCGATCTCGTTTCCGAGACCTTGCAAAAGCTCAGGTCGGCACTCGCCGAACCGGTTCGGCTCGGAGCGCATCTTGTGCGGGCGACGGCCAGCATAGGCATTGCCAACTATCCGAAGGATGGGACTGATCCCGATACGCTGCTGGCAAATGCCGATGCGGCCATGTATCGCGCCAAGGAGTTCGGCCGCGACAATTTCCAGTTTTACGCTCCGGAGTTCAATACCCGGGCGCATGAAAAATTCGTGCTTCAGGAAGAGTTGCGAAACGCCTTGGCGCGTTCGGAATTCACTCTGCTCTACCAACCGCAAGTGGACCTTCGGTCAGGTCGGATTTTTGCGGTCGAGGCGCTGATACGCTGGAACCATCCAACGCTTGGCACGATAATGCCGACGATGTTCATCCCGACCGCCGAGGAGACAGGTCTGATCGTACCGATCGGCGACTGGGTTCTGCATAAGGCGTGCCGGCAGAACAAAGCCTGGCAAGACGCCGGGCTGCCGCCCTTGACCGTTTGCGTGAATGTGTCGGCGCGGCAATTCAGGGAACGCAACCTGATCGATCGCATCGTCAGCGCGCTGAAGGACAGCGGCCTGGAGGCCAGGTATCTCGAGCTGGAGGTGACCGAGAGCCTTATCATGCAGGATATCGAGCTCGCCGTCGCGACCATGAACGCCCTGCAAAGCCTGGGTGTCCAGATCTCGATCGATGATTTCGGCACAGGCTATTCCAGCCTCAGCGCACTCAAAACCTTTCCCGTGGCGCGGCTGAAGATCGACAAGTCCTTCATCAAGGACCTCGCCGCCGACGAGAACGACCAGGCTGTGGCCAGCGCGGTGATTTCATTGGGGCAAAATCTCAACCTGAGGGTCATCGCCGAGGGCGTTGAGACAGATGATCAGGTGGCCTTCCTGCGCAGGAACAATTGCGACGAAATGCAAGGCTATCATTTCAGCAGACCGGTTTGTGCGCAGGACATCGAGGAGTTGCTCGGCGGCCGCAAAGACTGACGGCTCGATCATCCGGCACGGACTCCGCCGACCAAAGGCGAAACCGTGCTATCTTCCGAGCACAAGGCACCAGTAGCGAAGCGTGTTGTCGCGGCCGTCGCGTACATAGGCGAGGCCGAAGCGGGTGAAGCGCGGGTCTAGCATGTTGCGGCGGTGGCCTGGCGAATGCACCCAGATATCGAACAGCTTCTGCTGGTCGAAGCGGCCTTCGGCGATGTTCTCGGCGGCGGCGCCGGCAATGCCATTGTCTTTGACGCGCGAGGCAAAGTCCTTGCCCCAGCCGGTGGTGTGATTCATGCGGCCGCGGCGCGCCATGTAGCCGGCCTGCTGCAAGGCCGCCTGTTCGAGACGAGGATCGGCGACAAGCGGTCCAAGACCGGCTGAGGCCCGAATGCCGCTCAGGGTGCCGGCCGCGGAAGCAGAGACACCGGCGCCTTCGCCGGTGGGCAGCACGGCGGTTGCGCAGGCGGCGAGCCCGGCAAGGGCGCCAAGGCCGGCAGCTCTGAGCAGCATGCGCCTGTTCAGGCTTGGTTTGCCTTCATAATTTTCAATTCTCGCAACGGTCATGCCCGCCTGACATAGCGGTGATCATGGCTTTTGCCGGGCAGGCGATTAGAATCTCGCTCAAGCCGACCCACAGCGCAACAAAAAGGGCCGAGCTCGCGGGTCGCAAGTCGCCCAGACTGTTCGTTGCGGAACCAGCAAAGTTTGCCGCTGGGTCCCCGCCTTTTATCGTGTTATGCTAATATACCCTAAAGGCCGTCCTTGAAGGGAACGGAAATGTCCGCCATGTCAACGTTGACCCGGACTTTCATTGCCGCTGTTCTTGTCGGCTGCGCACTCGTCGTCTCGTCTGCCATCGGAGCGGGAGTTACCGAGGATGTCGTGACGGGAACGCGACTCGCGGAATTGCTCCGTGCGGGGCGAAGCATCATCTCGAACTATCAGACGCTCATCAATGATCCTGCTCTTGGCGACAAGCACCTCGACGGTGAGCGCATTACGAGAGAAGCCATCGCCGCATACTCAAAACACACCGGCCACGACCCGCTTTCGGGCGGATTGACCGAGCGCGACCGGCGTCTGCTTGAGGCCCAGATTGAGGCGATGCGAGAGGTGGTGGACGAACAGCAAGATAACATCAACCGCGCGGGAACCGCTTTCAAAGGCTTCGTGCCAGCGGTGTTTGCGCGTCTGATGAATGACAAGTTCGCTGCCAAGGCCGGCAACGAAGCTCGGGTGCGCGTGACCGCGCCAGAGCAACTCGTGCGCAACCGCAAATCGCTTCCGGACGCATGGGAAGCACGGATCATCGAAAGCGTCTTGCTGGATCCGCAGAGAGCAAAGGGAGAAGCCTACACGGAAGTCACCGAGGCGGATGGGCGCCCTGCATTTCGAATGCTGCTGCCCGAATACTATACTGGCTCGTGTCTTTCCTGCCACGGCGAGCCGAAGGGCGAGATCGACGTGACAGGATACCCAAAGGAGGGCGGCAAAGCGGGCGATCTGGGAGGCGCGATAAGCATCGTCTTGTTCAAATGAGCGCTTTGGAACAATCACCGCACCGCGTGGAAACGGTATCGGCGCCGGCGAGGCCCTTTGCGCGTCCCTTTGCCCATCTACCGATTTCGGCCCGCATAGCTGCGCTGACAGCGGCCGGCCTTATCAGCCTTATCGTATCGTCAATCTTTCTCACACAGGCACTTTATCGCAGTGCAGATCGAACTGCGGAGACCAAAGCATTTTTCGACGCCGCGTCCACTGCGGCTGCGGCGCACGCAACATTCGGCGAATTGCGATACTGGCTGACTGATCTGTCGGTTAGCTTGTTGATGAATTCCCAGCGTAATGCCGAGCAGGCGCGCGAGCGACTACTGGCACATCTGGACCGCCTTTCGAAATCATCACCGGATGCGGTCAGGGAAATCCGCGTTGAGATGGATGCCTATGTCAAAACAGCGCTGGAGGCGGCAGACAGCTATACTCAAGACAACCGCATCATCGGCAACACTCTCCTCGCCGAGGCGCGCACCCACAGCGCAAACGTGGATGCTGCGCTTAACAAACTCGTCGACCGAGCGAGCGCCGAGGCAGAAGCCGCTCGCAACGAGGTCGTAACGGAAACCCAGAAAACGGCGACTACTGCTGCCGTTCTGGTGGCCATCGTGGTGATGATCGGGTCACTTCTCACCATCCTTGTTCTTCGCTCGATCGTCGGACCGTTGCGGCGGCTGAACCGGGTAATCGGAAATCTGACGGAAGGACGCTACGACGTCGAAATACAGGCAGAGGGAGGGGACGAGCTCGGCGCGATGGCGCGGACGCTTCGGCTTTTCCGGGCGAGCGCAATTGCCAAGCAACGACTGGAGGATGAGGCGGAGCGGCAAAGACGGACGATCGGAGCGGCACTCGAGGCGATTTCTGACGGATTTGTCCTGTTCGATTCGGAGGACAAGGTCCTTCTTGCCAACAGCAAATACTGCGAAATCTTTCCCGACAATGACCGAGCTACTCTGCCGGGGCAAAGCCTTCAGGATATTCTGAAAAGACGCTTGGCGAGCGGGCACGTCGACCTTGAGGGCGCGTCGCCGGAGGAATGGATTGCGAAGAGGCTGCGCATCCAGAAGGATCCGGCAGGCTTCGTCCACGAGGGTCGCTTCGGAGAACGCTGGGTCCGCGTCAGCAAACGAAAGACCCCTGACGGCGGGACCGTCGCCGTTTACACCGACATCACGGAACTGAAGCAGAGAGAGGTCGAACTCGAGCGGGCCAAGAGTCATGCTGAAGCGGCAAATGAGGCCAAGAGCAGCTTCCTCGCGTCCATGAGCCACGAGCTGCGCACTCCACTGAACGCGATCATTGGCTACAGCGAGATGCTGATCGAAGAGGCGAGCGACCAGCAAATGAATGAGTTCGTGCCAGATGTGGAAAAGATCGCCGGGGCCGGTCGCCATCTCCTCGCGCTCATCAACGACATCCTCGATCTGTCGAAGATCGAGGCAAATAAGATGGCAAATTTCCTCGAGACTTTCGACGTCGCCGACTTGTTGCGCGATGTCCAGGCCACAGTCGCGCCACTGATGGCGAAAAACCGAAACAGTTTCGTTATGGACCTCGCGGGCGACCTAGGGAAGATGCATTCGGACCAGACGAAGTTGCGTCAGAACCTCTTCAATCTCCTCAGTAACGCAGCCAAGTTCACCGAGGGGGGCCGTGTAACACTGGCGATTCGACGCGAGAGGAGATCGGACGGCGACTGGCTGATATTCACAGTGTCCGACACCGGGATCGGGATGACGCCAAAGCAGCAAGAACGGCTCTTTGATGCTTTTACGCAGGCAGACGCCTCCACCACTCGCAACTACGGCGGGACGGGATTGGGCCTCAGCATAACCCGGAGTTTCTGCCGCATGATCGGAGGCGTTGTAACCGTTAAAAGCGAGTTCGGAAAAGGCTCGACTTTCACAATGGAGATTCCAGCCGAGTGCGACGAAGAACCTGGCGAGCAGAAACCCGCCGAGCCGCTGTCGTCGAGGCCCTCGGAGCAGGCGGTTCTGATCATAGATGACGAACCAGCCGCCCGAACTCTCATCGCCAGGTCCTTGGCTGAGGCGGGACTGGCATCAATCGAAGCAGCAAGCGGCGAGGAAGGCATAGCCGCGGCGCGAGCGCATCGCCCGGCCGCAATCGTTCTCGACATCATCATGCCGCATCAGGACGGCTGGTCAGTGCTGCGCTCACTGAAGGGCGATAAGGAGCTCTGCGAGATTCCGGTAATCCTTGCGACGATACTTGCAGATCGCGAACTCGGCCTCTCACTCGGTGCGGTCGAATACCTCACGAAGCCGATCGACACCCAGAAGCTTATACGAACAATAGAGGCTTGCGGCGGCGGCAACCGCGATGTGCTTGTTATTGACGACGATCAAGCCTCCCGCGACTTCCTTCGGCGTATCCTGATCAAGAAGGATTGGCGGGTTCACGAGGCAAGCGATGGCCTGCGCGGCCTCAAGCTGATGAAGCGGTTGTTACCGCGTCTGGTCCTGCTTGATCTGCTGATGCCCGAAATGGACGGGTTCCAGACCCTGAACGAGATGCAGCAGGTGCCCGAGCTTCAGAACATTCCGGTCGTCGTCGTGACTTCCAAGGATTTATCGGCGGACGAGCTCAAGTGGCTTCGCGACAGGGCGGTCGCGGTTGTAATCAAGGGCGCAAATAGTCGGTCTCAGTTGGTCGAGGCCCTCGAGCGCCAGATCTTCCCACTTGGGTCGACAGGTGCCAGCATTGCCGATCGCGGAACCGCCCCCATTGCTGAAGGAAGCTAAAGATGACGAGGATCCTTCTGGTAGAAGACAACGAATTGAACCGCGACATGCTTTTGCGGCGGTTGTCACGGCGTGGGTTCGAAGTCCTCATTGCGGAAAACGGACAGTCGGGCGTGGAACTCACCGTTTCGGAAAGGCCCGATCTCATCCTCATGGATATGAGCTTGCCGGTCATGGACGGGTGGGAGGCGACCCGGCGGATCAAGGCTGATCCGGCCACCTCCGGGATCCCGATCATTGCGCTTTCTGCGCACGCGATGGCCAACGATCGCGAAATGGCACTCGAGGCAGGCTGCGATGACTACGATAGCAAGCCGGTGGACCTGTCGCGACTTGTCCAGAAAATTGAACAATTGCTTGCCGCGAATCGATGAGGCGCGGACCGACGGTTTGAAAATATGCCTGCTAAGAACAAGTTCCAACGCCATGCGATCGCCGTCCATCTGGCGCAACAGCTCGCCGGACCGGCGCGGGCAATCTCAGGATTTCAGGAGTTGCTAACCGAGCAGGTGCAGGACCTCGGTCTGGCCCACATGAGACCGGATCTAGAGAAGGTTGGCGCCGCTGCTTGCGAATTGAGTAGCCTGATCGACAGCTTGATCCACGGCAAAGCGGACAATCAGAACCGGGCAGGGGTCGAGATCGAGGCGAAACTGCGCCACGACTTGCGAACGCCGCTCAACGCCATCATTGGCTATTCCGAAATGATTCGTGAAGAAGCCGAAGAATTGCACGAATACGCGCTGGAAGAGGATGTCAGGGTGATGCTCGCCGCGGCGGCTGAGTTGCTGGCGCATGTCGATGCGATTGCCGGCCTCTCGCGCGCACCCGACAGCGAGGAACCGCGGACCACGGATCAGGCTGAGATCGATGTGGCAGGGCTCGAACGGGCACTGATCAAGGCAGAGCACGACGCAAGCTCCGGTCACGGTGGCCGCATACTTGTCGTCGATGACATCACCAGCAACCGCGGTCTCCTCTCGCGCCGCTTGCAACGTGACGGTCATCAGGTAGTCACTGCCGAGTCCGGTCCGTCGGCGCTGACTCACCTCGCGGAACACGAGTTCGACCTGGTTCTGCTGGACGTCCTAATGCCGGACATGAACGGCATCGAGGTGCTCTCGCGATTGAAAGCGGAGCGCCGATGGCGGCATATCCCTGTCATCATGATATCGGGGTTGGACGAAGTGGACGCGGTGGTCCGCTGCATCGAGGCGGGGGCCGACGACTACTTGCCTAAACCTTTCAATCCGGTCCTGCTGCGCGCCCGGATCAACTCGAGTTTGGAGAAGAAACGTTGGCTCGACCGCGAGCACCAGTATCTTCAGCGGATCGAGGCGGAGAAGCGGCGGGCTGACTCGCTTCTCCATGCGATCCTGCCCGGTCAGATCGTGGCACGGCTGCAACGGGGCGAAGAGTTCATTGCCGACCGGTTCGATGAAGTGACCATTCTTTTTGCCGATATTGTCGGTTTCTCGAGCATAGCGGCAAGGTTGCCGCCGTCGGACCTGATCAAACGCCTCGACGGGCTATTCAGCACGTTCGACGTCTTGGCGGAGAAGCATGCCGTGGAGAAAATCAAGACCATCGGAGACGCCTATATGGCTGCGGGCGGTGTTCCGGAACCGGCAGCTGACCATGCCGACAGGATCGTGGCACTGGGGAAATCCATGCTGGACGCGTTGAAGCCCTTAGCGTGGGGCAACGATGGTTTTCGGATCCGCATTGGCGTGCACACGGGACCGGTGATCGCGGGCCTGATCGGCCGGCATCGGTTCGTCTACGACGTCTGGGGCGAAACCGTGAATATTGCAAGCCGGCTCGAGTCCCAGGGCGTGGCCGACCGCATGCAGATTTCGGAGGCAACCAAGCAGGCCCTGCACACCTCCTGGAAGCTCGAACCGCGCTGTAATGTAGAACTGGCAGGTGTCGGCAGGATTGAAACCTATCTCGTTCAACACTGATCGGAACAATGGCTAACCCTCAGGGAATTTCGCGAAGCGATGCTTGGAGTCGCGACACCTCGTAAACGAACAGCATGCAGCATTGGCGTTCCACTTTCACCCGGAGCTACACCATGAACAGGCGTCAGAGTCTTCTATTTCTCGCAGGAGCATCGGCCGCGGCAGCCAACACAACCCTGTTGGGCGCCGCGGCCTTTGCGCAGGAGACCCAACCCTTCAAGCTCCCACCGCTCGGCTACGCGAACAACGCATTAGAGCCGCACATCGACGCGACCACGATGATGATCCATCACGACCGCCATCACGCCGCTTATGTGAATGCCTGCAATCAACTCGTGCCGCTTTGGCCCGAGCTCGCCAGCACGCCGATGGAGGCTATTCTGGCAGATCTGGGCAAGGTCCCGGAAGGCGTGCGCAACAATCTTGGGGGACATTGGAATCACACTCACTTCTGGGAGCTGATGACTCCCGGGGGCCCCAACCAGCCCGGTGGCGACCTCAACGCCGCCATAAGCAGCACCTTCGGCAGCTATGCGGGCCTGACCGAAAAGCTCACGGCGGTTGGCCTTGGCCGCTTTGGCTCCGGCTGGGTATGGCTTGTCGTGAACAAGGACAAGAAGCTCGACATCGTCAGCACAGCCAACCAGGACACGCCGCTCGAGCTAGGGGCGCGTCCGGTGATTGGCGTCGACGTCTGGGAACACGCCTATTATCTCAAGTATCAGAACCGCCGCGCCGACTACCTCAAGGAATGGTGGCGCGTGCTGAACTGGGACAAGGCCCTCGCCAACTTCAAGAAGTCGACCGGCTGAGGGGGCCGCAGATCGCGACGCCTCGTCCCTTCAGCCGCAGCAGCCGGCCGCGTTCGTGGTCACAGCTGTTTTTTTCAGCGTCTCGCGCGAATACCGAGCGGTTCGCCGGCTGGGGTAGCGCCTTCGGTTCAGACATCCCGGTTGCCAATTTCCGCGACTGGCTTGTCTGTCGTGTTCACACCTTTGATATGCCCCAAGCTGTGACCGAAGGGCAGCAACGGGTCCGAGACGCGACCTTCGCGGCATCATTGGCAAAGGTCCGCAAGTGGCGCAAACCAGCCCACGCTATGCTGGACGCGAAGGTCAGCTTTTTGGCCCAATCATCCCGAAAGCGGATCTCCGCTTCCGGCCCAAACGCGACGTTAGAGTATCTGCTCGGCAATGACAGCTTCTGGCGCTGTCCGTGCATTCCGATATTCGGCCGGATCCTATCCAAAGCGGTTGTCCAGCCTCGGATAGCAAGCGTCAGATTTTCACGATCGGCTAGGCCGCTGTGTCTAGCCTCGTTTCCGGCATCGGTGGAGCCTGGCCGACCCGGTCGTCCTCGGTATGTTCCCACCATCTGCCCAAGGCCTCGATGAGCGGCACAAGCTTGAGACCGGGCGTCGTGAGGTCGTAATCCACGCGTAGCGGATAGCCGGCATGCGCCGTTCGCCGCACAATCCCGGCGTCCTCCAGCTTGC
This sequence comes from Mesorhizobium sp. M1399, assembly GCF_040317735.1. Lineage (NCBI taxonomy): Bacteria > Pseudomonadati > Pseudomonadota > Alphaproteobacteria > Hyphomicrobiales > Phyllobacteriaceae > Mesorhizobium > Mesorhizobium sp. M1399. Next base: position 132,970 of record NZ_JAMYKZ010000013.1, on the reverse strand, counting down.
GCAGTTCGAGAGCCAGAATGCGGTGCGACACGGTCGGGTTGTCACGCCTCAGATCGCTGAAGCGCTTGGTGCCGTCCTTGAGATAGTAGAGCAGCAAGGTGGGCCAGCGACCGCTGAGCACACGCATGGTCTCTTCGATCGGGCAGCGTGAGACGACATCTTTCATGGGGGGACCTGGTTACAGAATAGTGCGTAATTTACATGGGGCGACCAGCGTTTAGGGTCAAGTTTCGCTGCGCAGCGTAATCCCTAAATTATGGAAGAGACAAAGAAATGGAACCTATCCTCCTTTATGGCTTCCCGCTGGGAAGTTCGATGGGGCTCGTCGCTGCATTTGAACGCGTCGGACAGCCCTACCGCCTGAGTCGAGTCGACATGCTCACTGAAATGAAGAACGACGCCTATGCCAGCATCAACGGCCGTCAGGAAACGCCGGTGTTGATCACCGACGAAGGCAGGGTGCTCACCGAGACCATGGCGATTGCCGCTTGGCTCGAAGCCCGCGATACGCAACGTCGTATCAGCTTTGAGCCTCGCTCGCCGGAAGCCGACCGGATGCACCAGCTGATGGCTTTCGTGAACACCGGCTTCACCGCCGCTTTCACCCCGCTCTGGGCCGCATATGAAATGGAATCGGCCGAGCCGGTGCTGCTGGCAACCTTGCGTGACTTTGGCCGCAAGGTCGTTACCAACCGCCATGACCAGCTCGAGGCGATGATCCTCGACACGGATTTCCTGGTCGGCGACCGGCTGACGCTTGCCGATACCACGCTGATCGGCGTGGCGCGCTGGGCGGAGTTCCACAAGGCGGTCGACGGCGCAGCTTATCCCAAGCTGGCGGCGTTGCGCCGCCGGATCGAAAGCGATCCGGACGTGCGATTTGCGCAGGCCATCGAGGATGGTGAAAAGCCGGCCGGGTCAGGCGCTTGCCTCGGTCACGTGCGGCTGGCCGAGGTGATCGATCGCTTCGCGGCCTAATCTGTTCGTTCAGCCGCCCGGCGCGCCCTGGCGCCGGGTGGTGGCGACAAGCGCGCCGAGATCGGCTATCATATCGCCGTTCTTGAAGTGGCAGCTGCGGGCGGCCATCCTGGCGGTGACCGCCCCGACACACGGGAGAAAGGTTATGGCTGGCTTTCATGTCATGGCGGACGCGCGTGGAATGCATGTACAGCCCACGGTGCGCCGCATCAGCACCGAGGATCTGATCGATGCGCTCCGTCTCGGCGTAGAGGATTTCTGGGCCAAGCCGTCGCATTATGTGTTCCTGTGCCTGATCTATCCGGTGGTCGGCCTGATCCTGACGCAGTGGACGTCGGGCTCGAATGCCATCCAGCTCATCTATCCGCTGATGTCCGGCTTCGCTTTGGTCGGTCCGTTCGCCGCTATCGGCCTTTACGAAATCAGCCGTCGGCGCGAGTTCGGCATGGATACATCCTGGTGGCATGCGCTCGACGTGCGCCACTCGCCGGCGCTGCCCGCGATTGCGGTCATCGGCATCATGCTGCTGGTACTGTTCCTGCTCTGGCTGTTCACCGCGCAATCGATCTACACCAGCCTGTACGGCAATCAGCCTCCGACCTCTATCGTCGGCTTTGTTCGCGAGGTGCTGACGACCAGCAAGGGCTGGACACTGATCCTGCTCGGCAACCTGGCCGGGTTCGCCTTCGCCGCGATCGTGCTGGCGACGACTGTCGTCGCCTTTCCGCTGCTGCTCGACCGCGATGTCGGCGCGGTCTCGGCAGTCGAGACGTCGGCGCGCGCAGTTATGACAAACCCGCTGCAGATGGCGCTGTGGGGCCTAATGGTCGCCGTGCTCCTGGTCATCGGCTCGATCCCGCTATTTGCCGGGCTTGCCGTCGTCATGCCCGTCCTTGGCCACGCGACCTGGCATCTCTACCGCAGGGTGGTCGAACCGGAGCGGGCACAGCAGGTCAGACGGCCGATGTAGGCCCGATCAGCGTTGCGCATCGGTTGCCATCTTGACGGCCAGCGCGGTCAGCACCGTGCCCATCATCCAGCGCTGGATCACCAGCCATAGCGGCCGCCCGGCGAGGAAGATGGCGATCGAGCCGGCCGTCACCGCGATGATGGCGTTGACGGTCAGGCTGATGGCGACCTGCGTGGCACCGAGCACCAGAAGCTGCGACAGCACGTGGCCCTTGCCGGGGCTGATGAACTGCGGCAGCAGCGACAGATAGAGCACTGCCACCTTCGGGTTGAGCAGGTTGGTCATCAGGCCCATGGCGAACAGCTTGCGCGGCCTGTCCTTAGGCAGTTCGCGGATCTGGAAGGGCGAGCGCCCGCCCGGCTTCACCGCTTGCCAGGCAAGCCACAGCAGATAGAGCGCGCCGGCAAGGCGCAGCACGTCATAGGCGAAGGGCACGGCGAGCAGCAGCGCGGTGATGCCGAACGCCGCTGACAGCACGTAGAATAAAAAACCGAGCGCCACGCCCCCCAGCGAGATCAGCCCGGCCTTCGGCCCTTGCGACAGCGAGCGCGAAATCAGATAGATCATGTTCGGGCCGGGCGTCAGCACCATGCCGAGGCAGACCAGCGCGAAGGCGAGATGGTTGGCGGGTTCAGGCAAGAGCGTATCTCCGGATGGGGACACTCACCACATGCTTCCCCCACCCGCAAGGGCATGAGGGCAGGAGCCTTTGCGCCAGCGCGCTGCGCCCCTCTGCCTTTACGTCGCTAATCCCATCGCCTTCAGCCGACGATGCGCAGGTTCGACAATTCGTTGGCGATTTCCTTAAAATTGTCGGACAGCGTCGCGCCCGTCGCATTCCAGAACAACTTGGCCGGCTTGCTCGGGTCGGCCGGATCCTTGCGGAAGCGCGAATCCGAGGAACACGCCTTCAGCGCATCGATCGCCTTCTTGTCGCCAGTATCTGTGGGCGACAGGTCGAGCGCCACCGTCATCACCAGAATGTTCGAATTCTTTGCATTGGCGCAGAGCGTTTTCATCTGCTCGTCGAGTGCTGCCGTGTAGTTGGCACCGGTATAGGTGGTCTTGCCGATATCGGTGCTGGTATTCATGAACAGGCGGGTCACGCTTCCAGATCCCGGATAGGTCAGGCCAGTGTAGCCGTAGGCGGCGTAGGTCGACCTGTTGTTGGCATAGCTGCCGTCGCTGACGGCGCTATAGGTATTGGCTCCGTCGGTCAGCACCACGACCACCTTGTCGTTGCCCCTCTCGCTGTTCGGCCGGCCATCGGTGAACGGTGGGTTGCTCGATACCGTTCGCCAGCCCCAGGCAATGCCCTCCGGCACGTTGGTGTTGCCGTTCGGCGCCATGGCGTCGATGGCATCCTTGATCTCCTGCTTCTCTGCGTCCTGGCTGACGTCCTTCAACGGCGTGATCGGGTTGGTGGTGCAGGAGGAATTCGGCCCATCGCCCGCGGCTGCGGATTGCGAACCGTACGGTTTTACCAGGAAATATTTGCGCATGTCAGACTGTCGCTGCGAAGCGGTGGGACCGGCGACATAGGGCCAATCGGCCCACCAGTTGTTGCCGTAATTGTAAGACGTGCTGATGACGTCGTTGATGCCGTCACGGTTGAAATCGAGCCACAGAGTGCCAGCCTCATCCGGGGCAAACATCGGCACGAAAAGCGTGGCCGGCGCGGCTGTGTCGGGCGTGGTGTCGTCGACATTGTAGGGATATGGCCGTGCCTCGACGCAACCCTGCCAGCTCGCATAGCGGCTCGTCGTATAAATATATTCCGGTGCGCTCCAATGGCCGTACTGGCAGGTGCCGTTCTTCTTGTATGTGTCGCAGACATATTGCTTCGAATTGGGTACCTCTTCGCGGCCCGATTCGACCGTCATGTCGGCGTAGAGGCTGAAACGCGTCAGCGGCTGGTCCTTGGTCTCGCCCCAGCCGGTGCCGCGCTTGTACCAGATGCCATTGAGCTTCTCGGCATATTTGTCCGGATTGTTGGCTGCACTCATCGTCGTCCAGTCGAAATCTTCATGCTGGATCGGGGAGATGCCGTCCTGATCCATCCAGCCGTCCTGGTCGTGGGTAGGGCCGACATTGACCGAGGCCGCGAACGGCACGAGCGAGAACTGCACCGGTTTGGTGATCTGCTTCATCTGCTGCGCCTGAAGCGCCAGCGTATCGACAAGCTGCTTGGCGGCCGACTTCAGCAGGTCTATTCGCTTTTCGCCGGTGCCGGAGCCGAGATCGGTCATTGAGCCGGAATTATCCAGCACAAGCGCGACTTCGAGGGTGTTCTTGAGGCGGAGTTCCGAACATTCGGTGAAGGTCGTGTCGCTTGCCGTGCCGCCAATCAGCAGGCTGGCGGCCGGGAGAAAATAGGGGTCGAAGGTGAGGCTGGCGCAGAGCTTCAAGGTGCCGCCACCGGCATTGTTGTTGGGCAGCGTAACGGTCAGCGCTGTGTTCGCCGGGTCGATGCGTGCGAGATTGGTTTCGAAAAATGTTTTGGCGTAGGCCTTGACGTCGTCGTCGCTGGCGCCGGCGACGATCTGCTGGGCGGCGGCGAGGCCGGCCGCATCAAGTGCGTTCAGCGTTTCGTGCTTTTGGCGCAGCAACTCCCCGTAATCGACACTGAGCGCCAGACCGGCCATCAGCGGCACAATGGTGATTGCAGTCATTAAGGAGTAGTTGCCACGTCTGTCGTGTCGGAATTTTCCGATTATTGCCTTCAGCATTCCCGCCCCGCCCTATTTTTCCCGGACGATGCCACGCATTTTTAAATTTCCGATTGCTAAAATACGTCCAAGGTCGGTACGGTTTTTCAATCCCCGTTAACCACACGTCCGCAATCGGCAATGCCGCTCCGCGCTCCCCTCGGCAAAGTCCCTAAAAGCGGGATAAGGCGCTGGAAAAGAAAAGCTTTCGCCATCACTTCCCCGCCGGCGCCTCGGGCGGCAATCTTGCGGGCACAACGAAAGCTGGTGACAGAGCGAAGCGCTTCGGTTAATCCGGGCCGGCCGCTACGGACCGTCGGTCGCGGCGCTTGCAAGCATCATGGTACAGGGACAACGGCATGGTGGATTCGCCCGACATCATCGGTTCGCTCGCAGACCTGTCGGGAGCCTATTCAGCCATCCTGTGCGATGTCTGGGGCGTGGTGCACAATGGCGAATGGCATTTCCCCGCGGCTGCTGCCGCGCTGATCACTGCTCGCGCGGCGAAAATACCTGTCGTGCTGATCACCAATTCGCCGCGCCGCAGCGCCGACGTGGTGGCGCAGATGAACGCTATCGGTGTTCCTTCCGCCGCCTACGATCGTGTCGTGACGTCCGGCGACGTGACCCGCGACCTGATCGCCGACGGGCCGCGAAAGATCTTCCATATAGGCGCCGATCGAGATTTCACGCTCTATGATGGTCTCGACGTCGAGCTTGTCGAGGAGTTCGAAGCATCCGGCGTGGTCTGCACCGGCTTGTTCAATGACGAGGTGGAAAAGCCGGAAGATTATGCCGATCTTCTGCGGCGGCTGCGTGCCAGGAACCTGCCCTTCATCTGCGCCAATCCCGACATCGTCGTCGAGCGCGGCGAACGCATGATCTGGTGCGCCGGGGCTTTGGCCCGCGAATACGCGCAGCTTGGCGGGCGCACCCTGATCGCCGGGAAACCCTATGCGCCGGTTTATGAGGTCGCCATGAAAGAGATCGCCGTCATTCTCGGCCGCACGGTCGAGCGTTCGCAAGTTCTGGCCATCGGCGACGGCATGATGACCGACATCAAGGGCGCGGCCGATAATGGCTTCGACGTGCTCTACGTATCGGGCGGCATCCATGCCCGCGATTACGGTGAAGCGCTGCAGCCAGACCCGGCCAGGCTCGCGGCCTTTCTCGAAAAATACGGCTACAGGCCGGTCGCGGTGATTCCCAGACTGCAATAAGTTCAGGCCCAGACTGCAATAGGTTCAAGCCCAGACTGCAATAGGTTCAAGCTATGACGGCAATGTTCGAACGCATTTCCGCAACCGCACCGCTGCCGGCCCATCTGCGCGGCGGCGTGGTGGCGATCGGCAATTTCGACGGCGTCCACCGCGGCCACCAGGCGGTGCTCGAACGCGCGCGCGCCGAAGCGGAGCGTCGCGGCGTACCTGCCCTGGTGCTGACCTTCGTGCCGCATCCGCGAAAAGTGTTCAGGCCGGACATGCCGCTGTTCGTGCTGACGCCGCCGCCGATGAAGGCGCGGCTGCTGTCGCATCTGGGCTTTGCGGCGCTGGTCGAGCAGCCGTTCACACGCGAGTTCGCCTCCTTGTCGGCGGAGGCTTTCGTCACCGGCGTGCTCGAGCGCAACCTCGGCATAAGCCACGCCGTCACCGGCTTCGATTTCCATTTCGGCAAGGACCGCCAAGGCGGCCCGGCCTATCTGATGGCGGCCGGCGAGCGCCACGGCTTCGGCGTCACGCTGGTCGATGCCTTCCGCGACGAAAGCGCCGAGGTGGTGTCGTCGAGCCGCATTCGCACGCTGCTGTGCGAGGGCAATGTGGCCGAGGCCGCCGGCCTGCTCGGCTACCGTTTCACCGTCGAGGCGGAGGTGATCGGCGGCCAGCAGCTCGGCCGGACACTCGGCTTTCCGACCGCAAACATGAGGCTTTCGCCGGAAGCCACCCTGAAGGAAGGAATTTATGCAGTCCGCTTCCGCCGCGCCGACGGCTCGCTTCATGATGGCGTCGCCAGCTTCGGCCGCCGGCCGACGGTCGACGACAATGGCGCACCATTGCTGGAGACTTTTGTGTTCGACTTTTCCGGCGATCTCTACGGCGAGATTTGTGCCGTGTCCTTTTTCGGCTACCTGCGTTCGGAGGTGAAGTTCGACGGGCTTGATGCGCTGGTCGCACAGATGAAGCGCGACGAGGCCGAGGCGAGGGCACTGCTCGCCGGCGTCAGGCCGCTTTCCGGGCTCGACGCGGCCGTGGCTTTCTGAATCTACTTTTTCAGCGCCAAGCCGACGGCGATGAAGGTCCAGCCCTGGAAGATCAGGTCGATGGCCAGGAACAGGCCGAGCACCCACACGCTGTTGACGGGCCAGCCCATGGCGATGACCAGGCCAGCCAGCGCGCTGATGATGCCGGCCGCGACCACCCAGCCCCAGCCCGGCTGCGCCCGGTGGCTGTAGCCGACCCAGGCCCTGAGCACGCCTGAAGCAAGGAGCGCAACCGCCAGGAGGAAAGTCAGCACCGTCGAGGCGAGGACCGGATTGTCGAAGGCGAAGAAGCCGGCGACGGCGTAGAGAAGGCCGCTGAGCAGCCAATAGAAGAAGCGGCCCCATGTCTTCACACCGAAGGCATGGATGATCTCGACAACGCCGGCCATCAGCATCAGCCAGCCCACGACAAAGACGGAGGCAACGGTTGCGATGAACAGATTGCCGAAGGCGATGCCGCCGAAGATCAGCAGCAACACGCCGAGTGCGATGAACCATCCCCACTTCGCCCGCGTCTGGCCAATGGCGTCTTTCAAGGCGTCGCCGTGCAGTGTCATCGCCCTTCTCCCTCAAAGTTGCCTAGCTTCTTTGTTCCGGAAGGTAGCGCCGATCGCCTTGCCCGTCCAGCGAGCAGGCTGCGAGCGCCACGCCCCGAGCGATCCGCTTGCCACACTTCCGCTTTGTCCCGAAGAGGCCAAATATCAGATGGAATATTCGACCATATGCGAGGGGAGTGCTAAAGATGACGAGTGGGTTTAGGGGCGACCCGCCGTCTCGTGTATTCGCCATGACGCAAGTGTAACGAAAAATCCCCAGCGCTGGCATTGGCCATTTATCGATGACGTGTGGCTGCTGCTGTACGCCGTTTTCTACGCTTGATGAGGCTAGGGAAGCAAAATGGGCGATGTGGACGAACACCCCGATCTGACGGAGATCAACGCCGTCCGCAGGTTGTTGACCTCAAAGCCACGAACGGTCCGCTGGGACGAACGCCGGGCACGGCTCGACGAGGTTGGTTCGGTGTGGCCGATTGCCGAGGACATCCGATGCGAGGATGTGGTTTTCGATGGCCTCGAGGGAGAGTGGTCCCTGGCGCCTGCGAGTGACAGGGATAAGGTTCTGCTGTTTTTCCACGGTGGTGGCTACTGCTCCGGCTCTCCTAAAAGTCATCGTCGAATGGTGACAGAGGCAGGTCGGGCAATGGGAATGCGCACTCTCGCGATCGACTATCGACGCGCACCGGAACATCCTTTCCCTGCGCAACATGAAGACGCACTCACCGCATGGCGCTTTCTGAGGCGGCAAGGGATCGCGCCGGATCGCATCGTGGTTGGCGGAGACAGTGCGGGCGGCAACCTCACCCTGTGCCTGGTCAGTATATTGCGCGCGGCAGGCGAGCCGTTGCCGCGATGTCTTTGGCTGGTTTCGCCCTGGACGGACCTTTCGATGTCCGGCGCGACACTATCAACCAAGGACGCAATCGACCCCATCATCCACCGGGCGTATTTGGAGGAACTGGCAACCGCCTATGTTCCCAATGGCGTTGGTCGGCGCGATCCCCTGATCTCGCCGTTGTTCGCCGATCTGAGCGGATTTCCCCCAATGCTTATACAAGTCGGTTCGGCCGAGACGCTGTTGTCGGACGCAACTCGGCTCGCGGAAGCCGCTGGCGCGACTGACGTCAAAGTACGTCTCGAAATTTGGCCGCATATGATTCACGCTTGGCCGGTTTGGAATGCGCGGTTGAGTGCCGGTCGCCGCGCTCTTCACAGCGCGGGCATGTTTGTCCACGAGTATTTATAACCCTTGCCGAGGCAACTGCTGGAACCCTTGCCGAGGCAACTGCTGGCGCATTCCAGACGTCTTGATCTTGGATCTTGGTGCGCCAATACGATTCGTTGCTATGCGGAAAACAGGGCCAACGCCGCCAATGTTACGGATATTAAGTCAAATTTGACCGAAATGGCGCCATGGCTTGGATGAAGGCTGGTTGTATCGGCCAATGCGTTCGACGTATGGAGTAACGATGCGGTCAGTCCCGACGATCCCGACGGTCTTGGCCGCATTCATGCTCGGCACCTGCGGCGTTGCCAAGGCCGGCGAGGGCACCTTCGGCTGGCTGTCCGGAGACTGGTACCTGACGGTCGGCGCCACCGGCATGGTCGCGCCGAATTTCGAGGGCGGCAAGAAGTACCTGCTCAGCGCCTCGCCGATCATCTCGCTCGGCAAGGCTGGTCCCGCGGCGCGCTTCAACTCGCGCAACGACAATATCTCATTGGCATTGATCGACGATGGCGGCGTCCGCGCCGGCCTGACAGGCAAGTTCCTGTTTTCCCGCGATGGTGGTGACGCCGACGAATTGAAGGGTCTCGACCCGGTGCGCTGGGGCGGCGAGGCTGGCGGCTTCTTCGAATTCTATCCTTTGGATTGGCTGCGTGCCCGCGCCGAATTGCGGCACGGCATTCGCGCCCATAACGGCTTTGTCGCCGACATCGCCGCCGACGCCTTTTACGATGTGACGCCCGACGTCAGGATTTCCGGCGGGCCGCGCGTTTCATTCGCCTCATCGGACTATTTCGACGCCTATTATGGCGTTGATGCCAAGGAGTCACTGGCCTCGGGGCTCAGCGAATATCATCCAGGCGGCGGGGTGAAATCCGCGGGCCTGGGCGGCGCGGTGACCTGGAAGGTGACCGAGCCGATGACGGCCAGTCTGTTCGGCGAATATTCCCGCCTGATGGGCCCGGCCGCCGATTCCAGCCTGGTCAAGGAGCGGGGCTCCAGGGATCAGTTCATGATCGGCGTGTCGACGACCTATCGCTTCGATTTCTCGATGTGAGCGGGCGGGTTGTGCACGACGGAGAGCCGCAAGGCTCAGACGACTATGCCGTAGCCGATCCGGTTGAGTTCCTCTTCCACAAGCGTGGCACCTGTTGCAGACTGAGGGAGATCGATGGGCGCGTCGTTGAGAACCCGACTTCGCTTACGCAGCCAGCGTTGCGCCTTTTCATGGTTGCCAAAAACGCGATTCGCCATCGTTGAAATGCGTTCAAGTCGCAAGGCGGACTCGGTAGTCGTCAGGGTCACATTCCGTCCTTCCAGCGCGCTAAACTGTGAAATGCAAACCGAAGATGCTGGTCTCTCGACGCCATCTACCGACAAACATAGGCGCAATTGGTGTACGCTCCTAGCGGAAGCATCAGAGTTCGGGCTTTTCAACATCGCCTGTCTCAGTTAAAAGCCCAGCCATGACGAGCTTTTCGCGCCTTCTCGCGACTGCGATACGAATTACAGGCCCGGTGTTCCGGGCGGCTTGACCGCCGCCGGAGCCGCCGGGAATCTTGCGCGCGGCCTCTCGCGCTTTTTCCAGATCATGATAGTTCAACGCCCGGGCTCTTTTGCCGACGGGCAACGCATATGGCAGACGAATGACTGATACCGAGACCGCCGAGACGATCGACTATTCCAAAACGCTCTACCTGCCGCAGACGGATTTTCCGATGCGCGCCGGTTTGCCGGAAAAGGAACCGCTGCTGGTCAAGCGCTGGCAGGATATGGACCTTTACCGCAAGCTGCGCGAAGACGCAGCCGGCCGCGAAAAATACGTGCTGCACGACGGCCCGCCCTATGCCAATGGCAACATTCATATCGGCCATGCGCTGAACAAGATCCTCAAGGACGTCATCACCCGCTCATTCCAGATGCGCGGCTATGACTCGAACTATGTACCCGGTTGGGATTGCCACGGCCTGCCGATCGAATGGAAGATCGAAGAGCAGTACCGCGCCAAGGGCAAGAACAAGGACGAGGTGCCGGTCAACGAGTTCCGGCAGGAATGCCGCGAGTTTGCGGCGCACTGGATCAAGGTGCAGGGTTCCGAATTCCAGCGCCTCGGCGTCGTCGGCGACTTCGACAATCCCTATACGACGATGGCTTTCCACGCCGAGGCGCGCATCGCCGGCGAGCTGCTGAAATTCGCCATGTCCGGCCAGCTCTATCGCGGCTCCAAGCCGGTGATGTGGAGTGTGGTCGAGCGCACCGCGCTGGCCGAGGCGGAGGTCGAATACCAGGACTATGAGTCGGACACGATCTGGGCGAAGTTTCCGGTCGTCAGCCTCGCTCGCCAGGTCATCAACATCGATGATGGGCAGCCAGCCCTGGATCCCAAGCTGACGCAGACGTCGCTCGATCTGCTTGATGCCAACGTCGTCATCTGGACCACGACGCCGTGGACCATCCCCGGCAACCGCGCCGTCAATTACTCGCCGCGCATCAACTATGGTCTCTACGAGGTCACGGCGGCCGAGAACGCCTTTGGCCCCCAGCCCGGCGAAAAGCTGATCTTTGCCGAGAAACTTGCAGACGACGCTGCCGCGAAGGCCAACGTCACCCTGAATCGTCTTCGCAGCGTTGGCGCCGAAGAGCTTGAAAATCTTACGCTTTCGCATCCCCTCAAAAGTCTGGGTGGTGGCTACGAATTCCCTGTGCCGATGCTGGCCGGCGATCATGTCACCGACGATGCGGGCACCGGATTCGTCCACACCGCGCCGGGACACGGCCGAGAAGACTTCGACGCCTGGATGGATGCCGCCTCTGATCTTCGCCAGCGTGGCATCGACACCGCGATCCCCTTCACCGTCGACGATGCCGGCTTCTTCACCAAGGACGCGCCGGGCTTCGGCCCGGACCGCGAGGGTGGAGCGGCGCGCGTTATCGACGACGATGGCAAGAAGGGCAACGCCAACCAGGCCGTCATCGACGAGCTGATCAAGCGAAACGCGCTGTTCGCGCGCGGCCGGCTGAAGCACTCCTATCCGCATTCCTGGCGCTCGAAGAAGCCGATCATCTTCCGCAACACGCCGCAATGGTTCGTCTATATGGACAAGGAGCTTGGCGACGGCACGACGCTGCGCAGCCGCGCCCTGAAAGCCATCGACGATACCCGTTTCGTACCCGCCGCCGGCCAGAACCGCATCCGCGCCATGATCGAGGAGCGCCCTGACTGGGTGCTGTCGCGCCAGCGCGCCTGGGGCGTGCCGATCGCCGTCTTTGCCGATGCCGACGGCAATGTCCTGCGCGACGAGGCAGTCAACCAGCGCATCATGGACGCCTTCGAGAAGGAAGGTGCCGACGCCTGGTTCGCCGCCGGCGCCAAGGAGCGTTTCCTCGGCAATCACGATGCCTCGAAATGGCAGCAGGTGATGGACATCCTCGATGTCTGGTTCGATTCAGGCTCGACGCATGCCTTCACGCTTGAGGACCGGCCCGACCTGAAATGGCCGGCCGACGTCTATCTCGAAGGCTCCGATCAGCATCGCGGCTGGTTCCACTCCTCGCTGCTCGAAAGCTGCGGCACCAGGGGCAGGGCGCCCTACGAAACCGTCGTCACCCATGGCTTCACCATGGATGAGGAGGGGCGGAAAATGTCGAAGTCGCTCGGCAACACCGTCGTGCCGCAGGACGTCATCAAACAGTCCGGCGCCGACATCTTGCGGCTGTGGGTGGTGACGACCGATTATTGGGAAGACCAGCGGCTCGGCAAAAACGTGCTGCAGACCAACATCGACGCCTACCGCAAGCTGCGCAACACCATCCGCTGGATGCTGGGCACGCTCGCCCATGACGATGGCGAGGAGGTGCCGCTGGACAAGATGCCGGAGCTGGAGCGGCTGATGCTGCACCGGCTCGCCGAGCTCGATGAAGTCGTACGCTCGGGCTACGACGCCTTCGAATTCAAGCGCATCACCCGCGCGCTGCTCGACTTCATGGTGATCGAGCTGTCGGCCTTCTATTTCGATATCCGCAAGGATGCGCTCTACTGCGAAGCGCCTTCCAGCGTGAAGCGCAAGGCTTCCGTGCAGGTGGTGCGCCATCTCTTCGACTGTCTGGTGAAATGGCTGGCGCCGATGCTGCCTTTCACCATGGAAGAGGCTTGGCTCGACCGTCATCCGGATGTCGTCTCGGTGCATCTCGACCAGTTCCCGGAGATCCCGGCGGACTGGAAGGACGAGGCGCTGGCGGAGAAGTGGCGCAAGGTGCGGCAGGTCCGCCGTGTCGTCACCGGCGCGCTGGAGATCGCCCGCGCGCAGAAGGTCATCGGCTCTTCGCTGGAAGCGGTGCCGGTCGTCACTCTCGACGATGCCCTACTCGAAGCGGCGATCGCCGATGTCGACACGGCCGAGATGGCGATCACCAGCGATCTGGTTATCGCGCACGGCAAGGCGCCGGCGGGCGGCTTTACCCTCGACGATGTCAAAGGCGTCGCCGTGGTCGTCGAGAAGGCGGAGGACCGCGGCCTGGTGAAATGCGCACGCTCCTGGCGCTACACCGCCGATGTCGGCTCAGATCCGGAATTCCCGGATGTTTCGGCCCGTGACGCAGCTGTCCTGCATGAGCTGAAGGCTTTGAGCCGCCTTTAAGGCGGTGCACAATTGCCACGGCGGGCGGCCGATCGGCCCCCGTGCGTTGCCCTTAACGAGTGGTTGAGGTAAACACGCGAAACTCCGGACGACAAATTGTCGCCGGAATTCCGTCGGAAGAGCATAGGCGATGGGGGCCGGACCTTTCTTTGGCCGGCGGCAATCGAGAGGCTGTCTACAGTGGGACTTTTTGGCATGACCGAGAGAACTTACGCGCGCGTCGCGCTGCTGGCGCCGCTTGTCGTATCGAGCCTCGCCTTGTCCGGCTGCATGGGCTCGCCCACCTACGGGACCGACAAGACCGCGGGCGCGCAGCTTGCCGGCGACCTCACCGGGGCTTTTTCCTTCGCACCCAAACGCAAGGATAGTATCGACTACAAGCCGCGCCCCACGCTGGTGAAGCCAGGGCCGGGGCAGAAGGAAGTCTTGCCGCCGCCGCAGGAAAGCATCGAGACGGCGAGTGCCGAATGGCCCGAATCGCCGGAGCAGCGCCGTGCCCGCCTGCGCGCCGATGCCACCCTGCATCAGGACGACCCGGCCTACCAGGCTCAGGTCATCGATGACGTGCAGACGGATCCGGCGTCGGTCAAGGCCGCGCTGAAGCAGTCGGGCTCGAGCCACCCGCCAGCCTGGACTCCGGCCGATTCGGACAAGGACCGCGCCGCGGAAATCATGCGCCGCCGGGCTGAAGGCAAACAGGGCGACCCGACCACCCGCAGATATCTGAGCGAGCCGCCGGTGCAATACCGCGCTGCCGCCGACACTGCGCCGCAGGGTGACCTCGGCGAGGACGAGTACAAGAAGGAACGCCGCCTCAAAAGGGAGGCGGCCGCCAAGAGCAAGAGCAGCGGCATGTTCGACTGGCTGCCCTGGTAGACTGACGGCGCCAGAGACGTTCTGGCCTGGATTGGCTGAACTGGATTGGCTGACTTGGATTCGGTCCGTCTGCCGAACCAGGAAAATCAGGGTCCGCGTCGCTCGCGAAAAAAGTCCTTCAGCAATGCTGCTGCAGCGTTCTCGGCCATGCCAGGATAGATGTCGGGCACATGATGGCAGGTCGGTGACGTGAAGAAGCGAACGCCATTGACGACTGCGCCGCCCTTCTCGTCGGCGACGCCGAAATAGAGCCGGCGCAGCCTGGCGAAAGAGATGGCGCCGGCGCACATGGTGCACGGCTCCAGCGTCACATAGAGATCGTGGCCGCTGAGCCGCTCGCTGGAAAGCTTGCGGCAGGCCTCGCGGATCGCCAGCATCTCGGCATGGGCGGTCGGATCGGCGAACTCGCGGGTGCGGTTGCCGGCACTCGCAACGACCGTATCGCCGCCGACGACGACCGCGCCAACCGGCACCTCGCCACGCAGGGCGGCGGCTTCGGCTTCTTTCAGCGCCAGCGCCATGAAATCCTGCCGCCTCACGCGGTTTCCATTCCGATTATCTCCTCGCCACTAGAGCGCGATCCTGTTACTACCCGCGCAAACGAGCAAAGGCCACATGGACGACAAAAACAAGAAATTCCCGCGCAAGGCCGGCCCGAAACCGGCGGGGCCGCGTGGTCGCGATGGCGCTCCCGGCAAGGGTGGCAAGCCGTCCTTCGGCGTCAAAAAACCCTACACTCCGCGCGGCGATCGGCCGGCGGCGGCCGAAGGCGAACGGCCGAAACGCGACTTCAAGCCGAAGCGCGAAGGCGACCGGCCGTTCGGCAAAGGGCCGCGTCCGGAAGGCAAGCCTTATGAGAAGCGCGAAGGTCCACGCAAGCCTTATGCACCGCGCGGCGATCGGCCGGCGGCGGCCGAAGGCGAACGGCCGAAGCGTGACTTCAAGCCGAAGCGCGAAGGCGACAGGCCGTTCAGCAAAGGGCCGCGTCCGGAAGGCAAGCCTTATGAGAACCGCGAAGGTCCACGCAAGCCTTATGCACCGCGCGGCGACCGGCCAGCAGCTGCCGAAGGCGAGCGGCCGAAGCGCGACTTCAAAGGCAGCGAGAGGCCATTCAGCAAAGGGCCGCGTCCGGAGGGCAAGCCTTATGAGAAGCGCGAAGGTCCGCGCAAGCCCTACGCGCCGCGCGGCGACCGGCCGGCCGCTGCCGAAGGCGAGCACGGCGAAAAGCGCTTCGACCGTCCCAAGCGTGACTTCGGGGATCGTCCTAAGCGTGATTTTGGCGGCGATCGGCCGCAAGGGGCACAAAGGGCACAGGCGGCATCGGAGGGCGGCTTCAAGCCGCGTCCGCGTCGCGTCGAGGCAACGGAAGAAGCCGGCGAACGCATTGCCAAGCGGCTGGCGCGTGCCGGCCTGGCCTCGCGCCGCGATGCCGAGGAACTGATCGCGGCCGGCCGCGTCAAGGTCAACGGCAGGGCGCTGACCTCGCCGGCCTTCAACGTGATGCCCGGCGACATCATCCATCTCGACGGCATGGAGATCCCGCCGATCGAGCGCACGCGGCTGTTCCTGTTCAACAAGCCGGCCGGCGTGGTCACCACCAACCGCGATCCCGAAGGCCGCAAGACCGTCTTCGACGTGCTGCCCCCCGGGCTGCCGCGGCTGATGACCATCGGCCGGCTCGACATCAACACCGAAGGGCTGCTGCTGCTCACCAATGATGGCGGCCTGTCGCGCGTGCTCGAACTGCCGGCGACCGGCTGGCTGCGGCGCTACCGCGTGCGCGTCCACGGCAAGGTCGAGGAAAGCGCGCTCGCGGGCCTGCGCGAAGGCATTGCCGTTGACGGTGTCTTTTATGGCGCCATCGAGGCGACGCTGGACCGCGAGCAGGGTTCGAATGCCTGGCTGACGCTCGGCCTGCGGGAAGGCAAGAACCGTGAGGTCAGGAACATCCTGGGCTCGCTCGGTCTCGACGTGACGCGGCTTATCCGCATTTCCTACGGGCCGTTCCAGCTCGACGATTTGCCGGAAGGCCATGTGTTGGAGATCAAGGGCCGCGTGCTGCGCGACCAGCTCGGCGAGCGCCTGGTCGAAGAGTCCGGTGCCAATTTCGACGCCGATATCGCCAAGCCGTTTTCCAACAAGCCGGTCAGGCGTGAGCGGGAGGAGGAGCCCGAGCGGCCGAAATTCACCCGTGACGGCGAACGCCGTCCGATCGGCGAGGGCGGCCTGATCAAGAACCGCAAGCGCCGCGAAGGCAGCCGCGACGAAGCGCTCGGCAAGCTGTCGACAAAACCGGAGAGGAGCTTTGGCGAGCGTGGCGCCAAACCTGAACGCGGCGACTTCGGGGACAAACCCCGTGGCGACAAGCCTCGTGGCGGCTTCGGCGGCAAGAAATCCGAACGCGAGCAGCGGCCGATCGAACCGCCGGGCCAGCGCAAGGCCAATGTCTGGATGGCGCCGGGGGCGCGGCCGATCGGCAAGGGCAGGGCGGAGGCAGACGCCGCCAAGGCGGCGGAAAACAAGGCGCGCAAGGCCGCTTTCAAGCCGTCTTATGGCAAGCCCGGCGGTGCAAAGCCGTTCGGCAAGCCTCGTGGCGAACGTTCGGATAGCGGTGGCGACCGGCCGCGTGGCGGCCCGAAAGGAAGCAATGCGGATCGTCGGCGGTGAGCTTCGCGGGCGTCCGCTGGCGACGCCCCGCACCTTTGCCATCCGCCCGACGACCGACCGCACGCGTGAGGCGGTCTTCAACGTGCTGGCGCATCGCTTTCCCGAAAAACTGAACGGCGCGCGCGTGCTCGACCTGTTCGCCGGCACCGGCGCGCTCGGCCTCGAAGCGCTGTCGCGCGGCGCTGCCTATGCTGTCTTCATCGAGGAATCCGCCGAAGGGCGCGGCCTGATCCGCACCAATGTCGAGGCTTTCGGCCTCACTGGGCGCACCAAGATATTCCGTCGCGACGCGACGGCCTTGGGCGAGGCGGGCACCATCGCTGCATTCGGCCTGGTCTTTGCCGATCCGCCCTATGGCAAGAGCCTTGGCGAACGCGCGTTGCGCTCGGCCAAGGCCGGCGGCTGGCTCGCCCCCGGCGCGCTCTGCGTAGTCGAGGAAGCGGCGGCGGCGCCGTTCGAGGCAGGGCCGGGCTTTTCGGTTGTCGACGAGCGCAACTATGGCGAGACGGTCATCCGCTTCATCGAGGTTGGGTGAGGCCCCGCAATTGGCGAGGAAGCCGCGCCTTCAAAATGACGAACAATTCGCTTTGCCTCGACCAGCAACCCCGCCTATCGTTCCACCCCAAACCGGAGCCATCTATGACATTTCAGGCTGAATGGCTGCGCGGAACGCTCTTGGGACTGGCCCTGGTGATGGCCGAGCCGGCTCTGGCGGACAACAATCCCGACGACGGCGTGGTGACGGATTTCCTGCTCGACAACGGCATGGAGGTCGTTGTCATCCCCGATCACCGCGCCCCGATCGTCACCCATATGGTCTGGTACAAGATCGGCAGCGCCGACGAGCCGCCGGGCAAATCCGGCATTGCCCATTTCTTCGAGCATCTGATGTTCAAGGCGACCAGCAACCATGCGGCCGGCGAGCTCGATCGCGCCGTCGCCGCCATCGGCGGCTCGGACAACGCCTTCACCTCCTACGACTACACCGCTTTTCATGAGACAGTGGTGCCGCAGGCGCTCGGTGAGATGATGGGCTTCGAGGCCGACCGCATGCGCAATCTCATCCTCAACGACGATGTCATCAAGACCGAGCGCGACGTCATCCTCGAGGAGCGCCGCTCGCGCATCGACTCCAATCCGCAGGCGGTGCTCGACGAGGAGATCGACGCCACACTGTGGCAGAACCAGCCCTACCGCATTCCGGTCATCGGCTGGATGCAGGAGATGGAGAAGCTGAACCGCACCGACGCGATGGCCTTCTACAACAAATATTATACGCCCAATAACGCCGTGCTGGTGGTGGCCGGCGATGTTGAGCCGGAAACGGTCAAGCCGCTGGCCGAAAAGACCTATGGCAAGATCGCGCGCGGCCCGGATCTGCCGCCGCGCATCCGCCCGGTCGAGCCGGAGCAGAACACCAGGCGCACGGTGACGCTGACCGACGGGCGCGTCAGCGTGCCGAGCTTTACCACGCAATGGGTGGTTCCGTCCTATCACACGGCAAAGCCCGGCGAAGCCGAAGCGCTCGACGTGCTGTCCGAAATCCTCGGCGGCGGCAACCGCAGCCGGCTCTACCAGGAGCTTGTCGTCAGGCAAGGCATCGCCGCCGAGGCCGGCGCCTTCTTCCAGGGCACCATGCTCGACGACACCAATTTCACCGTCTACGGCGCGCCGCGCGGCGATGCCAAGCTTGCCGACATCGAGGCCGCGGTCGACGCCGAGATCGCCCGCATCGCGAAAGACGGCGTCACCAGCGACGAGCTGGAAAAATCCAAGGACCGTTTCGTACGCTCGATGATCTTTGCCCGCGACAAGCAGGAGGACATGGCCAACATCTACGGCTCGACGCTCGCCACAGGCGGTAACGTCCAGAACGTCCAGCAATGGCCGGACCGCATCCGCAAGGTCACCGCCGACCAGGTCAAGGAAGTCGCTGCCCGCTATCTCAATCTCGACCACGCAACGACCGGCTATCTTCTGCCGCAAACCCAAGCTGGGAATTGATTTGATGATGAGCCAGCATGGTCCCGCTCTGCCTTCCCCCCTCGTGGGCTCCTCACCTTCTCCCACAAGGGGAGAAGGGAAGCGCCAGCACGCCGGCCCTCTTCTAGCAACCCTGTTCCTCTCCCTTCTCTTTGTCATCCTGCCGGCGCTTTCCGCTCGCGCCGCCATGAACATCCAGGAGGTGACCTCGTCGAAGGGCATTGCCGCCTGGCTGGTGGAGGATTATTCGGTGCCGATCGTCGCCATCCGCTTCGTTTTCGATGGCGGCGCGACGCAGGATCCGCCCGGCAAGGAAGGGCTTGCCAATCTGATGAGCGGCCTGTTCGACGAAGGTGCCGGCAACCTCGACAGCGAGGCCTTCCAGATCAAGCTTGACGATGTCGGCGCCGAGATGAGCTTCGATGCGCAGCGCGACGGCATCTACGGCTCGATGCGCATGCTGGCCGAGCAGCGCGACGGCGCCTTCGACCTGTTGCGCGTGGCGGTCAACCAGCCGCGCTTCGACCAGGCGCCGATCGACCGCATCCGCTCGCAAATCCTGTCCGGCATCATCGCCAACGAGCGCGATCCCGATACGCTCGCCCAACGCAAATGGCTGGACGCGATCTACGGCAGGCATCCCTATGCGCGGCCCGACCAGGGCACCAGGCAAAGCATCGCGACGATCACGCCGGCCGATCTCAGCGCCTTCCACAAGGCAAGTTTCGCCCGTGACGGCCTGCATGTCGCGGTGGTCGGCGCCATCGACGCCGAGACGCTGAAGCAGAAGCTCGACCTGGTGTTCGGCAGCCTGCCGGAAAAGCAGGCGCTTACGTCCGTTCCCGACATCGACCTGAAGCTCGGCCAGCAGCTCGAGGTCGTCTACGACCAGCCGCAGGCCTCGCTGCAACTCGCCTATCCCGGCGTGAAGCGGAATGCGCCGGATTTCTTCGCCGCGGTGCTGATGAACGAGATCCTCGGCGGCGGCACCTTCACCTCGCGGCTGTTCGACGAGGTGCGCGAGAAGCGCGGCTTGGCCTACAGCGTCAGCTCCGACCTCGTCGACCACCAGCATTCCGAGGCGCTGTCCATCACCACCTCGACCCGCGCCGATAGGGCGGCCGAGACGCTGGCCGTGGTGCGCGACGTGGTCAAGCGCATGGCCGAGGAGGGGCCGACCGAAGCCGAGCTGGCGGCGACCAAGAAATACATCATCGGCGCCTATGCCATCAACAATCTGAATTCCTCCGGCGCGATCGCCTCAACGCTGCTCGAGATCCAGCTCGGCAAGCTCGGCATCGACTACATGCAGCGCCGCGCCGCCCTGATAAACGCGGTGACGCTGGACCAGGTGAAAGCGGTGGCGAAAAAGCTGCTTTCCGCCGAGCCGGCCGTCATGGTGGTCGGGCCGAAGCTCGGCGCGGCCAACAAGGGATGAGCCCTAGCTTCGGCATCGCCTTTGGCGGCGGCGGGGCGCGTGGGCTGGCGCATATCCATGTCATCGAGGCGCTGGACGAGCTGGGCATAAGGCCGGCAGCAATCGCCGGCTCGTCGATCGGCGCCATCATGGGCGCCGGCATGGCCTCGGGCATGACCGGCAAGGACATCCACGACTATACGCGCTCGATCCTCGGCCGCCGCGCCGAAGTGGCGACGCGCATGTGGCGGGCGCGGCCCGGCACTTTTGCCGAAGCGTTGCAGGGCGGCCTGCGGGTCAGCCAGTTCAATGTCGAGCGCATCCTCAAGGCGTTCCTGCCCGACGCCATTCCCGAAACCTTCGCCGAATTGAAGATACCGCTGAAGGTGACGGCAACGGACTTTTATGGCCACCAGCTCGCCGTGTTCGACGAAGGCGAGCTGCATTCGGCACTGGCCGCCTCGGCGGCGATCCCGGCGGTGTTCCGTCCGGTGATGCGCGACGGCAGGCTGCTGATCGACGGCGGCATCTACAATCCCGTGCCGTTCGACCTGATCGAGCTCGACGCCGACATCATCATCGCCGTCGACGTGGTCGGCGCGCCGACCGAGGCCGGGCGCAAATTCCCGACCTCCGTCGACCTGATGTTCGGCGCCACGCAGCTGATGATGCAGTCGATCATCGCCAGTAAGCTGAACCAGAGCCGGCCCGACATCCTGATCCGGCCGGCGGTGTCGAAATACCGCGTGCTCGATTTCATGAAGGTCGAGGCGCTGATGGCCGAGACGGTGGCGATCAAGGACGAGCTGAAGCGCGAGATCGAAAGGGCGGTCGAGGCGCGGGCCAAGGCCGAAGCCAGCAAGCGCACCAACCGTCTCGGCGGATGACAGCCGTCAGGCGCCCGGCGTCAACGCCCGCTGGACCATGAGCGTATCCTTCGTAAGTGGTGCGGATCAGCTCGAGATTGGCGCCAATCTCAGCCCCACTTCATCTCGCCGGTGGCGACCTTGGAGCCGATGTCGAGCGCAACCCCCATGCCGAGGCCGGGGAAGCGGGCTTCCATGGCGCTCTTCAGCGCGGCAGCGTCCTTGGCCTTGGCCAGTTCTTCCTCGAAGGCGATGAGATAGGTTTTTGTGTGCTCGACGCCCGAAAGGTCGGTCGCCGCCCCAGGCGTCATGTGCCCAGGCACGACGATCGCCGGCTTGCGCGCCGCGATCTTTTCGAGGTTGGCCAGCCAGGCGGCGCGCAGTTCCCTGGTCGGGGTGTCGGCGGTCCAGACATGCACGCCGGCAAAGATCATCACCCCGCCGAACACCGCGTTCAGCGACGGCACGAACAGATAGCGCCGGTTGCCGAGGCCTTCCGCGGCGACGATCTCGATGCTCTCGCCGTCGACGCTGAGCGTCTTGCCGTCGAACGCTTCCGGGATGACGACGTCGGCCAGCGCCTGCGGGCCATTTTCCTTCAGCTGCGGCCCCCAGACGGCGAGCTTCTTTTCGACATTGCCGTTGATGGCGGCCACCGTCTCGGCTGCGGCGATCACCCGTGCCTGCGGGAACGTCTGCTTGATCCGCTTGAGGCCGAAATAATAGTCGGGGTCGGACTGGCTGACATAGATGGTGGTGAGCGTCTTGCCGGTCGCCTTGATCGCCTCGGCCACGGCCCGGCCGTCGGGGTAGGTGAAACCGGAATCGATCAGCACGGCTTCGGTGGCGCCGGAGACCAGCACCGGGGCGCGGAAGAAGCCGTTTTCGCCGGCGGGAAAATGCTTCCAGGAAAGCCCGCTGGCCGCATGGCCAAGCCCGGCGGGAGCAAAGACCGCGGCAGCGCCGGCGGCGAGGGTGGTTTTCATGATGCTTCTCCGTGTGAACATGGATGTCTCCTGGGAATGCGGAATTCGGCGGCCTCGATGCCCGCAAGATGGCAAAAACGGAATGCATATTGAAGGCCGACAAAATAGACGTAATGTATGCTTTCGCCTGACAATGGGGCTGCATCTGCCATGAGCCACGCATGAACCTGAACCGGCTGGCCTATTTCGCGGCGGTGGTCGACGCCGGCTCGTTCACGCGGGCCGCCGAGCGGCTGGGCATCACCAAGGCGGTCGTCAGCCAACAGGTGGCGCGGCTGGAGCGCGATGTCGGAACGACGCTGCTGATCCGCACGACGCGCCGCGTCCATCCGACCGAGGCCGGCCGGACATTCCATGCCCGCTGCCTGCAGGTTCTGCAGCAGGCCGAGGATGCCTTCGACGAGCTCGCGCAGGCCGCCGCCGAGCCGACCGGCACGCTGCGCATCGCGGCGTCCAACGACTACGGCACGTCGGCGGTGGTGCCGGTGGTCGCCGCCTTCAGCGCGCGCTATCCCGCCTGCCGGGTGGAGCTGACGCTGGGCGACGAGACGATCGACCTGGTTTCCGGCCACATCGACGTGGCCATCCGCGTCGGCTGGCTGGCCGATTCCAGCCTGCAGGCGCGGCGCATCGGCACCTTCCAACAATTCATGGTGTGCGGCGCCGGGTTTGAAGGCCGGTTCACGGCCGGGGAACCGCAAGACCTTGCCGGGCTGCCCTTCATCGCCAACATGGCGCTGCGCGAACCGCTGCTATGGCAATTTTCGCGCGGCGACAACGAGCAGCAGGTCGTGCGCATGCAGGCAACGATCGCCATTGACGCGACGCCGGCAGTGCTGGCGGCCGTCCGCGCCGGCGCCGGCCTGTCGGTGCTGCCGGACTTTCTGGTGCGGGACGAGCTGGCCGCCGGGCGGCTGGTGCAGGTCCTGCCCGAGTGGCGGCTGCCCTCCGGCGGCATCTACACAGTCTACCCCGCCGCCCGCTTCCGCCCGCCCAAGGTGACGAGGTTTGTCGAGATGCTGATTGCGGCCGAGCAGAAGCTGGAGGCAGGCGGGCGGGGGCGCTGATGGGCGAAGCAGCGATCTCCCCCCAACGGCAGGGCTATCGCATAGGGGGCCCCCCTCATCCGGCCGCTTCGCGGCCACCTTCTCCCCGCTGGGGAGAAGAGGCTGGCGTTAACGCCGGCGACCTCCTCTCCCCTCGGGGAGAGGTCGGATTGCCCCGAATTGCCCTTCGCAATTCGGTTGGCAATCCGGGTGAGGGGGCACTTGCCCCTATGCGATTGCTACAGTTGAAACGAAGGCCGGCGTTCTTTCGCGCCCCCCTCTGCCCTGCCGGGCATCTCCCCCTCAAGGGGGGAGATTGGCTCATCACGCCTTCCCAGCCGCATACTCCAGCGCCACCACGCCGTTGCTGAACTGCGTGGCCGAGATCAGTTCGAGCGGCAATTGCGCGCCGGGCGGGAATAGCAGCTTGCCCTGGCCGACGGCACCGGGGTAGCTGAGCAGCCTGATGCGGTCGACCAGGCCATGGCGCAGCAATTCCTGTGCGACGCTGAGGCTGCCATGCACATAGATGTTGCCGCCGCTGCCTTGCTTCAGCTGCCTGACCGCGTCCGGCAAGGCGCCCTGCAGCAACTCGGCCGGCTGCCAGTCGAGCGCCGTCAAGTTGGTCGAGGCGATATATTTCGGCAGCGCGTTGAACCGGTCGGCGAAGTCTCCGGTTTCCTTGGGCCACGAGCCGGCAAAGATCTGATAGGTCGTGCGCCCCAAAAGCATGGCGCCGCTGTCGGCAAGCTCGTCGTCCTTGAATTTTTGCATTTCATCGTTCCAGGCCACGCTCGGCAGCTTTTCAACCTCGGCAATCCCATCGACGCTGATGAATTCGGTGATGATGAGTTTTCTCATGGCGGGTTCCCTTCTGTTGGGGCGGCCGTGCGGGCCTTATGCGAACTGCGCCATCAACTAGCGCGCCGCTTTTTCAGGGGGAGGGCTTTCCCCGGTTCGCTTCCAAAGAGCGATGGCCGCCTCTGCTCCCTAAGCCGCCCGTCGTTCGGCCATGCCACAAGGTCCGCGTCGGGTGGGGGGCGGTCTTTTTGCCTGTCCCCGATTGGATCTGGTTCGTAATTACGGGCTGCCTACAGCTTGGCAATACCGGCTTTCAGCAGTCCTTCGCGGACGTGCTGCACATCAGGCTCCTGGGCATAGTGCAGGGTGGCGATAAATGGATCGAGGTCGAATTGGGGATCGAGCGTTCTGATCTTGCCCAGATGCGCCGCAGCCGCGATTTCGTCACCGAGCCAGCCGTAGCAGGCAGCGGCGAAAGCGTGCTGAACCGAGTCCATGGTTGACAGATGCATGAAAGCTTCGATCGCCTCGCCATACTGGCGCGCGGCGAAATGCGCCTTTCCCAGATGGCTCCAGAATCTCTCCGGGTGGTGCGGGTTCAACTGCATTGCCTTGCGGATCCATTCGATTCCCTCTTCCGGCCTCCCCAGCCATGTCAATAACTCGCCTTGCTGCACCACCACGAGGTCGTAATTGGGATTGAGGGCCAGCGCCCGCTCTTGATGGTAGCGCGCTGTGGTCAGCTCATTGTTGTTCACGTTCACTGCCGCGAGGATGCGGTGGACATCGGCATCGTTGTTGTCCAGCGCCAGCGCCCTGTCCAGCGCTGCCGAAATGTTGTTCCAGACGGCATCCCTGTCTTCGCACCAGTTATGAACCCAGGCCTGGCCAAGAATGCAGGCCCGCCAGGCATGGGCATGGGCATAATCGGGGTCGAGCGCGACGGCCCTTTCTATCAAGGTTTGCGCGCGTTCATTATCCGCAATCGTGCTTCGGTGATGCAGCACCTTGGCAGCAAGCACACATTCATAGGCGGCCATGTTTGCAGGTTTCGCCCGCGCGAGCTGGTCCCGCTGAGCCGCCTCGACACGACCGGGCAGCGTGGCTGCGATCGCCGCGGTCACCTCATCCTGAATCGCGAATATGTCATCCAGCTTGCGGTCATATTTGTCTGCCCAAATATGAGCGTCATTCGCCGTGTCGATGAGCTGAACCGTCACGCGCACCCTGTCGCCGATCTTGCGGACGCTTCCCTCCACCAGGTATTGGACGGCGAGTTTCTCGGCCACCTCGCGCACATTCACGGCGCGGTTCTTGTAGACGAAGCTGGAATTGCGCGAGATGACGAACAACTCATGGTGGCGGGACAGTTCGGTGATGATGTCCTCGGTCAGTCCGTCCGCGAAAAACTCCTGCTCGGGGTCGCCGCTCATGTTGCTGAATGGCAGCACCACTATCGAAGGTTTCGAGATGGATCGCTTTGCCTCGACTTGTGGCAGGACAGGACCGTCAAACCCAACGCGATAGAGGCGAACCGGGCGGCTGATGTTCTTTAACGTCTTCTCGCCCAGGTCCTCCATGGCAATTTCGAGACGGTCGGCAATTTGGGTCGCCACCGCTGCGGTCACGCAGATACCGCCGACGTCGGCGAGTTGCTCGATGCGCGAGGCAATATTGACGCCGTCGCCGAAAATATCCTCATCGTCGAAAATGATGTCGCCGAGATTTATGCCGATCCTGAATTCGATACGCCGTTCTTGCGGCACATCCGAATTGCGCCGTTTCATGCGCTGTTGGATTTCCACGGCGCATTTCACGGCATCGGTCACGCTCTGGAACTCAACGAGCATGCCGTCTCCGGTGGTCTTGATGATCCGGCCCTTGTTCTTCGCGATGGCGGGATCGACCAGTTCTATGCGATGGGTCCGAAGGCGTGCGAGCGTGCCGGATTCGTCGGCCTCCATTAGCCGACTGTAGCCCGCCATATCGGCCGCCAGAATTGCGGCTAGTCTCTGTTCCATCGCTGAACCAAAAACCAAGCCTATACTTCCTGGGCCGCCAAATCCAGCAATTTGGGCTTGTGGCTGAATCAAGAAGTCTTCCTACCGCAGCAGCAGCCAGAAAGGGCGGATCAGAACCTTCCGCCTTCCGCCAGGTGGCTGCGAACTCGATCGCGTCAATGGCGGGGGGATCCGCGCGGCGTCAAGCTCGTCGAGGCGATATATTTCAGCAGCGCGTTGAACCGGTCGGCAAAATCTCCGGTCTCCTTGGGCCACGAGCCGGCAAAGATCTCATAGGTCGTGCGCCCCAAAAGCATGGCGCCGCTGTCGGCAAGCTCGTCGTCCTTGAATTTTTGCATCTCATCGTTCCAGGTCACGCTCGGCAGCTTCTCGACCTCGGCGATGCCATCGACGCTGATGAATTCGGTGACGATGAGTTTTCTCATGGCGGGTTCCTTTCTGGCAGAGGACCGGACGGCGCTGGCTGTGCGAACTGCCATATGAAACTGACGCCCGTTGCCAAGTGGTGATGCAGTCGGCCATCACCAGCAAGCTAAAACAAACTTATTCGACGTACTGATCCGCCCGCCAGTATCGAAACGTCGCGTGCTCGGTTTCATAAAACTTGACATCCTGATCAGCGAGACGCTGCTATCAAGGACGAGCTGAAACACGGGAGTAAGGAAGGTGGTGAAGGGGTGGAACAAGGACAGGACGCGGTCGCTCCCTGGCGCTTGTTTTCTAAAACTGCGATTAATTTACACGCACCGCCAGCGGTGCATCAGCGGCGATACTGGGCTACGCTAGCGAACAAAATGGGTGATTCGCGCGGGCTGATATGAGTCAGGAACAAATAGAGCACGATTTGTTTCTAGCGGCATTCAACCAGAATGCGGAGCATTTTCGTTCATTGAATACTTTGATGTGGCAAGTGCCACTCATTGCGATGACGCTTACAGGCGGCCTTTGGTACGGCGTTTCGACCTCTCCGTCATCTAGAGTTATTCAGATTTGCCTACTTGGATTGGCTACCATCGGAAATTTTGGGCTGTTTGTTGCGTTAAGTCGAATTAGGTTCATCATGGGGCGCTACCTTGAATGGTTCGAGAAAAGCTACCCAAGAGGCTACGTCAAAGCCGAGGGTAATGGAAAAATTCGGGGTGATGGACTCTTTTCGGGCCGCAAAATTGTTCAACGTGTGTTCCAATGCGTGCTCGGCGCGGCAGCAGCATTAAGTCTAGCGCTGCTGGTCATGACAGGGTTTGAGATGTACTCTACGAAGTCGCGTTCGATCAGCTACTACGACAAACGCGCGGAGGATTTAGCTGACGCTTATGAGGCTATTTCCTTCCAGCAAGCTCATCCTGAACTCTATCGAGGGCTGGTGAACTTGGCGCCTATCGACGTATTGGATATTGGCGCAGGTACCGGCCGTGATGCGGCCTGGATGGACCAGCAGGGACACAAGGTATTCGCTGTCGAACCTTCAGGGAGCATGCTACAACTCGCCAAGACCCTTCATCCTTCGGCATCCATCGCTTGGTTTCAGGACAAGCTTCCGAAACTTGCTGACGTGGCGGATCGGAAGTTCGATCTGATCATATTGAGTGCGGTGTGGATGCATCTCCCAACTGCCGAACGCGGCGATGCGATCCGACGGCTGTCCCAACTGCTCAAAGACGACGGCCTCCTATACCTGACGTTGCGTCTCGGACCATCAGATGACGAGCGAGGCCTTTACGCTGTATCCTTCGACGAACTTCAGCAAGCAGCAGGAAAAGAGGGACTAGCCGTTTCAGCCATCAGCGAGGCGCCAGATCTGCTCTCCAGATCTGGCATTCGGTGGCAGCGGGTCGCAGTTGTAAAAATTGGTCAGCAATCAAAGCTGCTCGAACCTAAAGAATAGACTTAGGTCGGAGTAGCGTGACGTCCACTTGTGATAGTTCCTGACCATGTCGGACGGCCTTAAATATGCATTTTTTTGTCAGAATTGAGCGTTTAGAACCATGAGCATGGCACTACTTGAGGACAATCCGGCAACCTCTATAGAGGAGATCTGGCGCAATACGTTGGAGCACATCAAAGAGGAGTATCTGACGCAGAATCAAAACTTTCCTTGGATAGTCGGCTTTTCCGGCGGCAAGGACAGTACGTTGGTAACTCACGCCATCTTTGAGATGCTGCTGGAAATTGCGCCTTCTCAACGGACCCGGCCCATTCACATCGTGTCCAATGACACGCTTGTCGAATCGCCTCTGGTCATGTCGCATCTGAACACCGTAACGCGGCAGATTGAGGACGCGGCAGTCGCGCTCGGCTTGCCGATCACGGTCGCGCGCACCCACCCCGACCCCGACAAGACTTTCTGGGTTCTTTTGATCGGAAAAGGCTATCCCAGCCCGAACATGACTATGCGATGGTGCACCGACCGACTCAAGATACAGCCCACCAGCGGCTACATTAAGCGCCAGGTTTCAGCCTCTGGTGCAGCGATCGTTGTGCTGGGCGTGCGCCGCGATGAAAGCCAGAGCCGCCAGCGCTCGATTGATCGCCGCCGCAATGTCCGAGGCGAACACCTGTCCGAACATGATCGCCTGCCGGGTGCTTTCATCTTCCGTCCGATCATCGACCTTAGCATCGATGATGTGTGGGAAATTCTCGGCACGAACTTCGCACCTTGGGGTGGCGATCATGTACCCCTAATTCAGCTTTACCGAGACTCTGAGGGTGGAGAATGCCCGGTTGTTCTCTCGGCCGACGAAGCACCCGGATGCGGCACGTCCAATAGCCGCTTCGGTTGCTGGACCTGTACAGTTGTCGAAAAGGACAAGAGCCTTCAGGGGTTCGTTGATTCGGGAATGCTGCATTATCAGCCACTCATAGAATTTCGTGACTGGCTAAAATCGATCCGCAACCGTGCGGACATGCGTCAGGCCTTCCGGCGTAACGGCCGCCTGACGTTCGATACGAATGGCAAACATATTCCGGGGCCTTTCACCATTCAGGCTAGGAAAGAAATATTTGACCGCCTGCTAGCTGTACAGCAGAAGTTTGAAGGCGTGCTAATCTCTGATTTGGAGATTCGGCAAATCCGCCAGATTTGGGCGGACGAATTGCAAGCAATCGGGAGTCTCGCAAATGTCTGACACAACTGCTGCCGCCGAACTCGCGCTTAGCGATCTGCCCTTGTGGGCGGATGAGGATGCGCGTGAGGTGCTGGATCGCATCTGTGAGCAGCACGACGTGCCGGTTGACGTGCTGACGGAACTGGTCAGTCTACAACGTGAGCGCCAGCACCAAGAGCGGGCCTCGGGAATATATCCCCGCATCGAAGAAATCTTGGGACGCATGGACTGACTGGCAGGGGAGTGGGGGAGGCATGTGGGTATCAAAAATCGAACTGGTCTGCTTTAAGTCGTATCAACATCAGGAGTTCACTTTTCCCGAGCCAAGTAATGGCAAAAATGTCGTCCTGATCGGCGGCCTCAATGGTTATGGGAAAACGTCGATTCTGGAGGCGCTGTATCTTTGTCTTTACGGCAAGGATGCCCTGGCCCACCTCGCGCGCGCCGGTCTGAAGACCGACGACGTGCGGGGTTATCCTACTTTTCTCGAAAAGGCCTTCAATGGCGAGGCACTGCGGGATGGCCGCGACACCATGCTGGTGCGTGTAACAGTACATCGTAGCAAGCTTAAAGCTATTGAGATCACGCGCAAATGGTATTTCCGAAGCAACGGCAGTTGGACTGACGAGGAAACCACTGTGCGAGCGATTACCCGGAATGTGCCCGAGATGCCGCGCTCGGATGGAAAGAACGGCTTTAATCTGGCCGACATGCTGGACGATTTTTTCGTCCCTGCGCATATCGCGCCGTTTTTCTTTTTCGACGGTGAGGAAGTGAAGAAGCTCGCCGATCAAAGCCGTATCGAGCAGGTCAAGCAGGGACTCGAAGGCCTGCTTGGCGTGGTGCTGCTGCGATCATTATCGGATCGGCTGCGGCAGTTCGAGCAGTCACGGCGGCAAGGCGTGGTTACCGTTGACGAAGAACGGCTTGCGGTTTTGGAGCGCAGTCTGCGCGAGAATGAAAGGCTGGAACGGGAAGTCGTTCAGCAGATCGAAACCGCCAAGGAGCAGAAACGGCTTCTCACGGCCGAGTTCCAGTCAATTTTGGAGCGCGTGACGTCCGCCGGCGGCGGCGGAGGGGACACCGCGACTTATAAAGAATTGGTCGAGGAGCGTGAACAGTTCCGGAATGCCCAGCGCGAGAATTTACGTGCGCAAGAAGAGATCCTTTCCGGTCGTCTGCCGTTTCATCTGGCCTCAAAGTCCATATTGGAGACGATGCGCCACCAACTCGAAGCTGAGGTGCGTTACTTCAAGTGGGAAGGTGAGAAGCAGGCACTTGAACCACGGAAAAACGAATTCCGTACAGCACTCGACCGACAGGCGTTCCCTTCGATCGATCCCCCGTTGTCCGACGGTCAGCAGTCCGCGCTCAATGCGCGGATCGACGCTGCGTGGGGCGCGCTGTTTTACCCCCCACCCGATGATTGTGCAGACAGAATCGTTCATTCGTATTTATCTCCCGCCGACCGGACTAAAACACTTGAATTTCTCGATTCGATCGCAGTCAGCCACCGCGAGGTGCAGGACTTATTGTCGGAGCACGGACAGCTCACGCAGCGTATCGATGACCTCGGCCGTAAGATCTCGAAGTTGGAAGGCATCGACCGCGACGGAACGCTTGCGGCTCTGACCCAGGAGTTAAAAGCTGTTCAGCAGAGGATTGAAAAATGCGACGAGGACATGCGCGCTGAGGAGCGCCGCAAGACCGCGCTCGAGACGGATATCTTGCGGCAGCGCGCGGATTTTGAAAGAGAGAAGAAGAAGCTCGATGAGTCCTCGCCGCTCAGGTCGATCATCACAAAGTCCGAACGCATCCGCGCTGTGATCGAGGACCTGGTGCCGGCTCTCTTCCCTCTAAAGGTTAAGGAACTCGGCAGTTCCATGACCCAGGTCTACCGGCAGCTTGCGCACAAGGACCAAGTTTCACGCATCGTCATCGCCAACGATGGCACGTCCAAGATATTGGGAAAGTCCGGCAAGGCCATAACTTTCGACCGGTCTGCTGGAGAGAACCAGATATTTGCGACGGCTCTGATCGCTGGCCTCGCTAAAGTGTCTGGTATCAATGCGCCCCTTGTCGTGGATACCCCATTGGGCAGGCTCGACAGCCGCCACCGCCGCAACATTCTGCAATTTTGGACGAGCGATGCATCCCGCCAGGTAATTCTTTTGAGCCAGGACAAAGAAATTGACCCTGAGTTTTATCTCCGGATCGCGAAACACGTTTCGAAGACATACCTTCTGGAGCACATGGATGTAGGTGACGGCGTGGGGCGCACTAGCGCCCGCGAGGATCGTTATTTCATGGAAGCGGCCGAATGACAGCGCTCACGGTCCAGCAAATTATGTCATCGCGTTTCCGGACTAGTGCCGACGCCGATGTAAAAACAAAGGCGCTGATGGAAGGACTTGCCCTTTCTACCAAGGCCAATGTCGCTCGGCTGGCCATTGGGCGGTCGCTGGCCGCTGGGGCGCTGCCAGATGACACTGTTGACGCAAAGGGGCTTGAAATTCCAGCCACCTCGCTCTTTACCCAGGTCGACGTGACAACGTGGGTCGGTCTTCTAGCCACGCATGCATCGATTCA
Organism: Mesorhizobium sp. M1399; assembly: GCF_040317735.1. Lineage (NCBI taxonomy): Bacteria > Pseudomonadati > Pseudomonadota > Alphaproteobacteria > Hyphomicrobiales > Phyllobacteriaceae > Mesorhizobium > Mesorhizobium sp. M1399. Next base: position 101,282 of record NZ_JAMYKZ010000013.1, on the reverse strand, counting down.
TGGCGGTGGGTCTTTCGACAGCATGGACAGTTTTAGAACTGCTGTTCGGCGGCATTGGCATCGGGGCGCCAGCCTTCTGATGAATGACTGGAAAGACGTGAATGAGGACTACGATGCCTTCATCGGGATCTTGCTGAAACGACGTTCCGACTTGCCTGATACGCGCGCTGACAATGGCGTACGCGCACTCGGAGATATGGTTCCGGCCGCCGCAACGGAGGATATTTCCAAGCTACTGATAAAGGCTCTCTCCGACATTGGCGTGAGCGCTGACGTCAAAGGCGTCGTGCATGGGCCGCGCGTGTCGCGCTACAAAGTGCTGTTGCGGGACGTCAATCAGCTTGACAAGCTTCGAAAAGGGCTAGAGCGGCTGGCTTTGGCCCTGAATCTACAAAACATGATGCCCACGCTTGGCACTTCCGATGAGGCCAACACGCTTGCTCTAGACATTCCGCGCCCAAGAACGACGTGGATCAATGCCGGGCGCAAGGAACTCGAAGCGGCGCTCGATTCAATGCCGCGCAAAGACAGCACGCTGGAAGTATTCCCCGGCCAGGGCGTTACGGGTCAGAACGTCCACTTTGATCTCGCCACCGCACCGCATCTGCTTGTTGGCGGAGCGACCGGACAGGGTAAAAGTGTATGCATGCATGTCCTAATAGTTTCGCTGATCACGCGCCACACGCCGGACACACTGAAACTTTGTCTTATAGATCCCAAGCAGGTAGAGTTTGCGGTCTATGAAGGCAGCAAGTACCTCTGGAACAACGAAGTCGCGTCCGGCGTAAACCAAGCCCGTAATGCGATTGATGCCCTAGTCATCGAGATGGACAGCCGCTACGCCCAGCTCAAAGCTCTGGGCGTGAATAATGTGTTAGATGCACGCCGGAAAGCAGGCGGATTTCCGTTTATTGTGGCGTTCATCGATGAACTAGCCGATCTTATCATTCAGGATCGGACCGTTGAGTCGAAGATCGTACGGCTCGCTCAAGCCGCCCGGGCGGCAGGTATTCATCTAGTTCTGGCAACTCAAAGGCCTGACGCCAAGACGTTCAGCGGCCTCATTCGCAGCAACATTCCGTCCCGCATCGCGCTTACGGTCCAGAAGAGTACAGAATCGCAGATCATTCTTGACGAAACTGGGGCCGAAGATCTTCTCGGCAAGGGCGACATGCTTATAAAGCGTCCCGGCGAAGAGCTGGAACGAGCGCATGGGTTCTTTCTTAGTTTAACCGACGTGGAGGCGATGATATGAACTGTTCCACTACAGTTTCGCCGCTGTCCACCACCACCGAAGTAGATACGCGCGGCTTAAATTGTCCTATCCCTGTGCTGAAGGCTAGGCGAGCGGCGAAGACATTGACGCGGGGGTGCACCATGCTGGTCAGATGCACGGACCCCATGGCCAAAATCGACATCCCGCATTTCGCCAGAACCGATCATCATGGCGTGATCTCGTCTGGTGAGGAGAATGGCGAACTTTGGTTTCTTCTCCGGATTGGTGGCGCGTGAAAGCGTCGTTCGCTCAATAGCCGCATATTCCGCTCCCAGACGGGTCGCGCAACCATACCCCTTGCCATCTCCGCATCATTCCTCTAATTTCCATCTGAGAAAACCTTTTCCCAATCGCCCCGCATCCGCTGATCCCACCAATCAGCACCCTGCCGGACCATAAGAGAAAAGCTTTTCCCATCTGGGAGGATCGATATCCAAATCATGGCGTCCGATGCGCAGCCAACGCCTGTCAAACAGCCCGTCACCCTGCGTGAGGTGGCAGCCATTGCCGGCGTCAGCGTTGCCACGGCGTCAAAAGCGCTGAACGGGCAGGGTCGGATGACGGCCGAGACGCGGACCCGGATTCGCGAGACGGCGCAGCGGCTTGGCTTTCGCCCGAACAGCCTGGCGCAGAGCCTGCTCAGGCGGCGCTCTTTTACCGTCGGGCTGTTGACCAACGACACCTATGGCCGCTTTTCGCTGCCGCTGATGGCCGGCGTTTCCGATGCGCTGGTCGATGCCGGCGTCTCGGTGTTTTTGTGCAATGTCGAGGACGACCCGCGCCTTGCCCAGCTGCATGTCGATGCCATGCTCGACAAGCGCGTCGACGGCATCATCGCCACCGGCAAGCGCATCGATCGCCATCTTCCGGTCGACCTCGCCAATCTCGGCATTCCGGCGATCTACGCCTTCACCGAGCCCGATCCCAACGCCATCGCGTTTGTGTCGGACGATGCCGGCGGGGCGCGGCTGGCGGTCGAGCATTTTTGCCGGCTCGGACGACGGCGCATCGCCCATGTCAGCGGTCCCGCGAGCTTTGCCGTGGTGCATGCCCGGGCCGAAGCCTATCGCGAGGTGCTGGCCGAGAACGGCCTGCCGGTCTTGGAGCCGCTGCTCGGCCCATGGTCGGAAGCCTGGGGCCACGAGGCGGTCAGAAGACTGTTCGACGGCGAGGGTTTCGACGGTACGCGCGAAAAGCCCGATGCGGTGTTCTGCGGCAACGACCAGATCGCGCGCGGCGTCATCGACGCTTTGCGCGAGCGCGGTATCGGCGTGCCGGACGAGGTCGGCGTCATCGGTTTCGACAATTGGCAGATCGTCGCCGAGGCAACCCGCCCGCCGCTGACCTCGGTCGACATGAATCTCGCAGCACTTGGCCGCGAGGCCGGCCTTGCCTTGCTTTCGCTCGTCGGCGGCGAACCCGCTCTGCCGGGCATTAGAAAACTGCCGTGCCGGTTGGTGGTGCGTCAGTCATGCGGCCGTCCGCCGGACGGCTGAACGAAACGGGCCGTGTCGATAGTCACCCGCTTGGGGGCGCGGCTAAATTAAGACGCTAAATTAAAACCATGTGGAGGAGAAGCATGAGAACCACCATTACCGGGCTCGCCATCGCCGCGAGCATTTTCGGCACGCTTGCGACGGTCGGCTCGGCCGCCGCCGATACCGCCAACATCTGGGTTCGCGCCGACGGCTCGAACTTCATGCCGCGCATCGTCGATGCCTTCAACAAGGGGCATCAGAACCAGATCAAGCTGGACATCATCCCCAACGCCGAAATCATCCCGAAATACGGCGCTGCCGCCGCCGGCGGCACGGCGCCCGATGCGCTGTCGCTCGACCTGATCTACACGCCGTCCTTCGCTGCCGCCGGCCAGCTCGAAGACATCACCGACTGGGCGAAATCGCTGCCCTATTTCGCCAGCCTGTCGCCGGCGCATGTCAAGACCGGCACCTATAAGGGCCGCATCTACGGGCTGCCGTTCTCGGCCGATTCCTCGGTGCTGATCTGGAACAAGAAGCTGTTCAAGCAGGCCGGCCTCGACCCGGAAAAGGGCCCGACCAACTGGGCCGAGATCGAAGCCGACGCCGAAAAGGTCAACGCGCTAGGCGGCGACATCAAGGGCTTCTACTTCTCCGGCAATTGCGGCGGCTGCAACATCTTCACCTTCACGCCGCTGATCTGGGCCTCGGGCGGCGATATCCTCACCGAGGACGGCTCCAAGGCGACACTGGACACGCCGCAGATGCGCGGCGCCATCGACTTCTACCGTTCGATGGTCAAGAAGGACCTGGTGCCTTCAGGCGCGCAGACCGACACCGGCTCCAACTTCTTTGCCGCCTTCGCCACCGGCAATGTCGGCATCTCGCCGTCCGGCGCCTTCGCCATCGGCGCGCTCAACACGCAATATCCCGATATCGACTACGGCATCACCTTCCTGCCCGGCAAGGACGGCGCCTGGTCGTCATTTGCCGGCGGCGATAATTTCGTCGTCACCAAGGGCACCACCAAGGTCGCGGTGGTGAAGGAGTTCCTCGACTTCGCCTATTCGCTCGAGGGCCAGACCATCCTGGCGAAATACGGCAGCCTGCCGGTGCGCGGCGACATCGCCAATGAGGCGCTGAAAGACCTCGACCCGCGCTACAAGGTCGCCGCCGAAGCCATGGCCAAGGGCCGCACGCCCTATTCGGTGGTGTTCAACGACCTGATCAACTCCGCCAACGGTCCGTGGAACCAGATGATGAACGAGGTCTTCTTCGGCGAAGACGTCGACGGCGCCATCGCCAACGCGCAGGAGACCATGCAGTCGATCATCGATTCGGCGCCGCAGAAGTAAAGCGCCGGCGCTCCGGCCGCCCGCCTGTCTCCCTGGGCGGGTGGCCGGACATTGCATCGGAAGACCGCCCGCAACTCACCTTGGAAGGACCGATTGTTAATGTCGGCACCGCCCCTCATCCGCCTGCCGGCACCTTCTCCCCGTATAGTGACGGGGAGAAGGGGCTGGCCGCGACCCTGGCACCCTTTCTGCAACGCGGGATGTTGGCGAAATCCTTTGCGAAGGCACCCTTCTCCCCGTCACTATACGGGGAGAAGTGCCCGGCAGGGCGATGAGGGGCAGCGCAAACCAGACGCGATTGACTTGGGGCGGGAGACCGAAGATTTGCAACCATTCAACCGCAAGAACCGCGCATGACCACCATCACAGCAACCACCGCCACCCCGGCACGCGCATACAAACTGGTCGGCGCCGGGCGCCGGCAGTGGATCGGCTTGCTCTATGTCGCGCCGGCCGTTGCCCTTGTCGTCGTCTTCTTCATCGTGCCGCTTTGCATGACCGCCTGGATGTCGCTGCACAACTGGCCATTGATGGGCGCGCACAGCTTTGTCGGGCTCGACAATTACTGGGCGATCCTGCGCGACACCCGCTTCTGGAACGCGCTGAAGTTCACCGGTTATTACACAGTGGTGGTGACGATCGCGATTTTCGCCGTCGCCTTTCCGCTGGCGCTGTTCATCGAAAGGCCGCGGCAGCTGACCGGCTTCTACCGCACGTCCTTCTTCATGCCGGCGGTCATCGGCTTCGCCTCGGCGAGCCTTTTGTGGTCGTGGCTGCTCAATGTCGATTCCGGCCTGTTCAGCCCGGCCGCTTTCGAGCTTGGCCTGACCGAAAAGAAATTCAATCTGCTGGCGACCTTCCAGCCGGCCTTCTGGTCGATCATCGCCATGGTGGTGTGGAAGGTGGCGGGCTTCACCATGATCATCCTGATGACCGGCCTGCAGTCGATCCCGCCGGATCTGCAGGAGGCGGCGATGATCGACGGGGCAGGGCCATTCGCGCGGTTTCGCGCCATCACCCTGCCGCTGATGCGCCGCACGCTGGCGCTGGCGCTGATCCTGTCGGTGGCCGGCTCGATCCTTGCCTTCGACCAGTTCTACATCATCCTGCGCGGCGGCCCGCGCAACCAGACGCTGACCGCCGTCTACTGGATCTTCAACCAGTCCTTCGTGTCGTTCAAGCTCGGCTACGGCGCGGCGCTTTCGATGGTCCTGCTGGTCATCCTGGTGGCGCTCAGCCTCATCCAGCTGCGGCTGCTGCGCCAGCCAGAGGGGGTCGACTGATGGCGCAGGCCCGCAGCCGCAAACGCCGGATAGGTATGCAGTTCGCAGAGCATGCGACCGGCATCATCGCATCCATTCTGTTCCTGGCACCGATCGCCTGGACGGTGCTTTCGGCCTTCAAGCCGGCGCAGGAGGCGCGCCAGCCGCCGCTGCCGCCCTGGCCGACGACGGGCTTTTCGCTAGAGAATTACGCCACGCTCAACACCTTCGGCGATGGCCTCTGGCTGCCGGCGCAAAACAGCATCTATGTCTCGGTCATGACGGTGGTGCTGTCGGTGATCGTCAGCGTGCTCGCCGGCTACGGTTTCTCGCGCTTCCGCTTTCCGCTGAAGAACCTGCTCTTCGTCGTCATCCTGTCGACGATCATGATCCCGTTCCAGTCGATCCTGACGCCGATCTTCCTGGTGCTGACAAAAATCGGCCTGCACAACACGCTGACCGGGCTGGTCTGCGTCTACGTCACGCTGCAGCTGCCGTTCTCAATCTTCATGATGCGCAACGCCTTCGACGCGGTGCCGCGCGAGATCGAGGAGGCCGCGCGCATGGACGGCGCCAACAATGTCACCATGCTGCTTAGGGTCATGCTGCCGCTGGTCTGGCCGGGCATCGTCACCATCGCGCTGTTTGCCTTCCTTGGCGCCTGGAACGAGTTTCTGGCGGCCCTCGTGCTGATGACCGACCAGTCCAAATTCACGCTGCCGATCATGATGACCGCACTGCAGTCCGGCCGCTTCGGCGCCATCGACTGGGGCGCCGTGCAGGCCGGCGTCACCGTGATGATGGTGCCGTGCCTGGTGCTCTTCCTGCTGCTGCAGCGCTTCTACATCCGCGGCCTGATGGCAGGGGCCGTCAAGTGACCAATCGAACCGAACCGGAGTAAATTGATGACCGCATCGCCATCCGCCAGTCAGGGCGCCAAGCCAAAACTCGCCTTCCGTCCGCTGCCGGTGCCGCAGGTCGACGTGCGCGGCTTCTGGGGCGACCGCGTCGATGCCGTCGCGAGCAAAACCGCCGGCATCCTCTACGATCGCTGCGTCGAGGCGCGCATGCTCGAGCAGATCGATCCGGACCGGCCGTCGCCCGGCGTCGTCATTCCATTCCATTCACCGTCGCCGGACGAGGCAGCCACCGCCGGCAACGAATTCACCGGATCGACGGTGACGACCCAGATGTTCTGGGACAGCGACTGGGGCAAGACCATCGAGACCGCCGCCTATTCGCTCTACCGCCGCCGCAACGAGGAGCTGGAGAAGAAGATCGACGCCGTCATCGACATGTACGGCAAGCTGCAGCAGCCCGACGGCTATCTGTCGAGCTGGTACCAGCGCATCCAGCCCGGCCTGCGCTGGACCAATCTGCGCGATTGCCACGAGCTCTATTGCGCCGGCCATCTGATCGAAGGCGCGGTCGCCTATTACCAGGCCACAGGCAAACGCAAGCTGCTCGATATCATGTGCCGCTACGCCGACCATATCGCAGAAACATTCGGTGCCGAGCCCGGCAAGAAGAAGGGCTATTGCGGCCACGAGGAGATCGAGCTGGCGCTGGTCAAGCTGGCGCGGGTGACGGGCGAGCGCAAATACATGGAGCTTGCCAAATACTTCATCGATCAGCGCGGCCAGCAGCCGCATTATTTCGACGAGGAGGCGCGCGCCCGCGGCGCCGACCCGAAGGCCTATCACTTCAAGACCTACGAATACAACCAGTCGCACAAGCCCGTTCGCGAGCAGGACAAGGTCGTCGGCCATGCGGTGCGGGCGATGTACCTCTATTCGGGCATGGCCGACATCGCCACCGAATATGGCGACGACACGCTGCGGGTGGCGCTCGACCGGCTGTGGGACGATCTCATGACCAAGAACCTTTACGTGACTGGCGGTCTCGGGCCATCGTCGCACAACGAGGGTTTTACCGCCGATTACGACCTGCCCAACGACACCGCCTATGCCGAGACCTGTGCTTCGGTCGGCCTGGTGTTCTGGGCAAGCCGCATGCTCGGCATGGGCCCAAATGCGCGCTACGCCGACATCATGGAGCGGGCGCTCTACAACGGCTCGATCTCGGGCCTGTCGCTCGACGGCTCGCTGTTCTTCTACGAAAATCCGCTCGAAAGCCGCGGCGCCCACCACCGCTGGAAATGGCACCGCTGCCCGTGCTGCCCGCCCAATGTCGGGCGCATGGTCGCCTCGATCGGCAGCTATTTCTATGGCCTGTCGGACACAGCACTTGCCGTCCACCTCTATGGAAACGGCACGGCTCGTTTCGATATCGCCGGGGCGCAGATAGAGCTCACCCAGACCAGCAATTATCCCTGGGACGGCGCGGTCTCGATCTCCGTCGAACCGGAAGCGCCGACCGAGTTCACCTTGCACCTGCGGCTGCCGGCCTGGTGCCGCAAGGCAACGCTCAAGGTCAACGGCGCCGATATCGATCTGGATGCTGTCACCAGTGACGGCTATGCCGCGATCCGCCGCGAATGGCGCAAGGGCGACCGCGTCGAGCTCGATCTCGAAATGGCCGTCGACCGCCTCTACGCCAACCCGCAGGTGCGGCAGGATATCGGCCGCGTCGCACTGGCGCGCGGACCGCTGATCTATTGCATCGAAGAGACCGACAATTCCAGCCAGCTGCACCGCATCGCTCTACCGCGAACGGCCGACATCGAGACACACAAGCAGCCGAACCTTTTGGGCGGCGTCGTCACGCTTTCCGCGATTGCCAAAAAGGAGGCTTTCGAAAACTGGGAAGAGGGGCTCTACCGCACCGAACCGCCGGCGGTCGAGGAAGCGAAAGTCACCGCCGTGCCGTACTTCGCCTGGGACAACCGCGATCCCGGCGAGATGCTGGTCTGGCTCAGGGACGAATAAAGCCCGACGGCGGCGCCCGGCCGATCTCCTCGGCCACAAGTTCCTGCAGCTGCCAGAGATTGCGGTCGCGGATGCCGCAGGCGTCGAGATGGCGAATGGTCTCGAACAGATATTCGGCGCCCGAACCCCAATGGCCGACGGCCGTGGCCAGGGTCGCCGCTATCGCTCGCTTTTCGAGCTTGCCGGCATAACGCGGATTGGCGGGATCGACAACGAAACCAAGCGCTTGGCGCATGCCATCGCCCGTCCTGACCTGCAGCCAGCGCGGCACGTTGACGGCCGGCAGGATGGTCATCTCGCGGCGCAGCAGCGCTTCGAGATTGGCCGCCACTGGCTCGGCGATCTCGAACACCATCCCCTGGCATTGGCCGCCGCGGTCGAGCGCCATCATCAGGCCGGGCTGCTCCACCGTGCCCCTGAAGCGCTGCACCGTAAAACAGAACGAACGGTGCCAGCCCGTCGCTACGGCCCGTTCGCCACCCCTGACCTCGCCGGCCGGCTTCCATAGCAGCGAACCATAGGCGAACAGCTTCACCGGCCCGGCCGGCGCGCCGGCCAGCACCTCGTCGCGAATGCGCGCGTAATCGGCATCGGTCATGTAGACCATGCCCGGCGTCGGCCCGGCGTCCTCGACCGCCCGCAAGGTGCGGGCGACCAGCGCCTCGGTCAGCGCCATCGGTGACTTGCGCGGCGCCGACTGACGCCGCGATGCGGCGGAAATGACCTTGCTCATCCTCACACTCTCAGCTTTGCCGCCATGTTGCCGAAGGCTGGAGGATTCTCAAGGGCCGAGTACGCGGGCGCGGCATCAGGGTTCAAAACTGTCGTGTACAACAGCTTGACGGAATCGCACAAAATACCCGGCGGACTTTTGCGCGTCGAATTCCAGCCACGGCACCGCATCGCTCTGCCGCGAACGGCTGAGATCGAGGCACACAAGCAGCGAACCGTCTGGGCGGCGGCGTCACGCTTTCGGCGATTGCCAAAAGGAGACTTTCGAAAACTGGAAAGGGGGCTCTACCGCACCGAACCGCCGGCGGTCGAGGAAGTGAAAGTCGGCGCCGTGCCGCATTTCGCCTGGCACAACCGCGACCCCGGCGAGATGCTGGTCTGGCTCAGAAGCGCCGGATAGCGGTATCGCCAATTTGAGCCGCGTGAACGCCTTGAATTCGCCGGGGCGCGCGTCATCTAGCTTTGAGTGGCGCCTGCCATTTGAACGGGTGGAGGCAGATTTTGGCGCTCGAAGCTGTCGCGCGTCCGAACGCCGGTGGCCGCTTTGTTGCGGTAGCCGTCGTCGCGGTGCCGTTGGCTTTCGTCGTCAGTGGGCTGGCCATTCGCTATGCCGCATTTGCTTCGGTTTCGGCAGAACCCGGCTTCGCGGCCTATGCCCAGGCGCTCTGCCGCTGGGATTGCGCGTGGTATGTCGGCATTTCCGAACACGGCTATGAGCGCTTTCCCATTCCAGGCCAGAGCAATGTCGGACGCTGGGGCTTTTTCCCGCTCTATCCGATGCTGGTGGCGGCAATCCGGTCTGTTTTCCGCTTTCCGACGATACTCGTCGCGTCGATCACATCGATTGCGTGCAGCTATGCCGCCTGTCTGGTGGCGTGGCCACTGCTCGAGAAGAACATGCGCGCTTATGTTCTGTATTGCGCCTTCCTGCTCAGCGGCCCGTTCTCCTATCACTTCACGACTTTCCTGACCGAACCTCTTTTCGTACTCCTGACTTCGTGCGTTTTTCTGGCGCTCAAACGCTCCAGCTATCTGGCTGCGGGACTGTCATCGGCTCTCCTGTCGGCAACCAGGCTCGTCGGGGTGCTCGTTGTATTCGCGACCGTCATTCAGATGTTCACGGATTACCGCGCAAAGGGCGGATCGACGCTGTCGTTCCCGCGTTGGCTGCTTGGCCGACCGGATCTGCTCGTCGCCATCTTCATCTCGCCAGCCGGCCTATTCGCCTACATCCTGTTTCTCTATCTGACCGTCGGCGACGGCTTTGCCTTCCTGCACGTGCAGCGCGCGTTTGGACGGGTGCCGGGCAATCCGCTCGCCTTTATATGGGACGGGTTTTCGGCCGTTCCGACAACTGGATGGCTGCCCACGGCGCCGCAATGGAGCGCGCTCGCCGCACTCATCGGACTGGCGCTATCGGCGGTTCTGGCGGTTCGCAGGCAATATGGCGCCGCGTTGTTCTGCGCCTGCTGCATCATCCTGCCGCTGATCACGAACCTGGCCTCGATGGTCAGATACGTCGTTGGGCTTGCACCTCTGACAATATTGCTGGCCATGCTGTCGTCGGCGTCGAAGCTGACTTTTCTTGCGGCTCTGGCTCTCTTCCTGGGCGCCTGTTATTTCATGACCGTGGCATGGATCGGAGGCTATCTTGCCCTGGTCTGACATTTCGGGCCGGTATCTGCGCGGGGCCAGGCTTGCCAGCTACGCGCTGGCGGCGGTTCTGGCGGGAACGGAAATCGTCATTCTTGCGCTTGCTCTCAATCCGAATGTCAACGCCGATTATCGCGCCTATTACATTGACCGGACGACGACCTGCCTCAATCGCGATGCGGTCGGCAGCTATACCCTAGGCGAGACGGTGTCGTTCCGGTCCGACGGAGCCAAAAAGGCAGCCGGCATGAGGGTCTGCGGCTGGTCGGGACCCGTTGCCGACGGCACCCATTCCCTAGGCGAGACCTCGCGGCTTCGGCTGAAGATACCGCCGCTCCACGACAGTGTGACGGCCACGCTGCAAATGGCCGCCGCCATTCGCCCGCCGCAGGTCACGCAGCGGATTATTATTTCGGTGAATGGCGTTCGGGTGCATGCGGTGACGCTGTCCGGCAAAGAGCCGCGAACGGTCTCGTTCCTCATTCCAACGGCGGCCCTCGCCGAGGCCAGGATACTCGATGTCGCCTTCGACTACCTCGACGGCATTCCGCCAAGTTCGGCCGCCAGCAACATCTACAAGCGCGCCATCAAATTGTTGTCGTTCCGGCTCGATCCTGTTGAGCCGGGTTAGGGCGGGCGATCACGTTGCTGGCCGGGTCTTCGCTGCGCAAAAACCCACCGGTCGAGCATGAGAAGATTGACCGCTGGAACAAGCAAGCATGTAACCAGAATGGCGATGATCGGCGGCAGGCCGAGTTTGGCCGTCAAAACCGCCGGCGCCGAGTAGGCAACGGCGAAGCCTGTCGCCGTCAGCAAGAAAAAACGCGGAGCTTCCGATCGATGCGATCCGCTCGACGCGAAAGTCACGAACTTATGCGCGAGATAAGAAAACAGGGCGGCTGCGGTGTAAGCCGCGAGCGAGGCACCGACCGGCGAGAGGCCGAACCGTTGCCATTTTACCAAAGCGGTGGCCATCACTGCATAAAGGATCGTTGCGGCGATGCCGACCGACCCGAAGCGCGCCAGCACCCTCAGCCCGGCGTCGCCGGTTGAACGGCGCTCAGACACGCGCACTACACGCATACTGCGCTCCAAGCGGCAAAGGCGCGAATACCCGCTCGACCCTTCTGGCCAAGGACCTTGCCGATGGCAGCAGCAGGAAATGCTCGGAGCGGATGTCCCGGAAGCCTGTTTCCTGAAAAACGGACCTCGCTTTGGCGGCGTTGAGCAGAACCGCGTCGTGATCGAACGGACACCGGAACACAGCAAGGCGCGTCAGTGGATTGTAGGGATTGTGCTCGATAATGCAGGCGACGCCGCCCGGCCGTACGACGCGCCGCATTTCCAGGAAGAAATCGAGCCAGGAGGAGGGCGGAACGTGATGGACGACGCAACTAGCGAAAGCCAGATCGAACGTGCCGTCCTCGTAAGGCAGCCCCTGAGTGCTGCAGGTCCTGTAGGCCACACGCGGATTGTGTTGGCTGGCGTGCAAAATCGATTCTTGCGAGACATCGCAACCATCGACGCTGTCGAAAGCACCGTCGAGGTAGGGGTGGAGCGAACCGACGCCGCAGCCGACATCCAGCGCCCTTACAGCCGACCCACCCTGCCGAAGCTTTCGCTCGAAGACCAGACGCCGCAGCAGATCCGCCTTGGCGACAAGGAAGAAGTCGTGGCTGAGTCCGGAAAACCGGATGGACCCTTCGACCGCCTCGCCATAGTTGGATTTATAGCTGTCGAAGAGTTCGGCCATTGGCGGGGACTCCACTCCTGGGTTTGTGAAACGATCGGCGGCGCTCACCGGAGGCGGCACGCATCGACTCGTCGAAGCCGGTGAGCCGATCGATGACATAAAGCGGGCGGCGTTTCACCTCGGCGTGGATGCTGCCGACGTAGAGTCCGACCACGCCGGTCATGAAAAGGTTGATCCCGCACAGGAGCGACACGATCACCACCGTGGATGTCCACCCGGCAATGATCCCGGTTTCAAAAAACCAGGCAAAGATGGCGTAGGCGCCAAAGACCCCCGCAAGCGCGGAAATGACCAACCCGCCCCAGAGCGCCAGGCGCAACGGCTTCTCGGAGAAACTGACGATGCCGTGAACCGCAAGGTGCATCATCTTCCAGAACGGGTATTTGGTCTGGCCCAGGGTTCGTGCGTGGCGCTCAAATGGCACGGCCGTCTGCTTGAACCCCATCCAGCCGAACATGCCCCTGACGAAGCGGTCATGTTCGGGCATACGCTTGAAGGTTTCCAGCGCCTTGCGGCCGACTAGGCGGAAGTCGCCGACGTCGCGCGGAATATCGACCGACGTCATTTTCTCCAGCAGGCGATAGAAAAGACTTGCCGTAAAGCGCTTGAACCAGGATTCGCCCTCGCGCTTGACCCGGCGGGCGTAGACGATCTCGAAACCTTCCTTCCACTTAGCCACCAGATCGAGAACGACTTCCGGCGGATCCTGCAGGTCCGCATCCATGACGATGACGGCATCGCCCGCAGCGGCGTCCATGCCGGCGGTAATCGCCACCTGGTGGCCGAAATTGCGGGAAAATTCGATCAGCCGAAAGCGCGGCTCGGCGGCGACCACTTTTTGAAGGTATTCGACGCTTCCATCGCGGCTTCCGTCATCGACGAAGATGGCCTCCGTTTCGCCGTCCAGCCGGCCGATAAGCGAACTGATCCGCTCGATCAGCCGAGGCAGCACCTGTTCTTCATTGTATACGGGCAGGACCAGCGAGTAGCGCGGCGGTGACCTGTTCACCGTTATTCCCGGGCCTTGGACCACAGACTCTCGCATGCGGTTGAAAATGGAACGCAAGCTACAAAGTTCCAAAGGCAATTAAGAAACTGCTAATTTAGTTAGTTCTGAAGGGGATACCGATCCTCGAGGAGGACTGAAGGGTGTCGTGGTGACGTCGGACGTCCGCATCGAAGCGTGAAATTATCGGTAGGCTGCCGGCGCGATCGGCCTGGCGAGAAGCAGTCGCTGAGGCATAACCCGTTGACCGCATTGCCTGCTCCCGGACTTGCCTGTTGAAGCAGCACTACGGGTGACCTGAGCGTGCGGGCCGACCGCTTCGACGCATGTCAGACATGGCTCATGGAACATGGTCGCCGAGCCCGGCCGAGTATCGCGCTTGTAGGCCGCCGAGCGTCCTGGCCGGAACCTATCGTACCGGCCGGGCCTTAGCTGGTCCGGCCGGTACGATACAACACTTGCTGGCCAGACGAGGGCGGCCGTCAAGCGGCCGGCCGGATGTTTTGGTTCACCCGGAAGAGGTTGTTCGGGTCGTATTTCTTCTTTAGCGAGGCCAGGCGCTCGTAGTTATCGCCATAAGCCGCCTTGAGCCTTCCCTCGCCCTCGTCATCCATCATGAAGTTCAGATAGGCGCCACCCAGATCGAACGGATGCACGGCCTCCCAGTAGGCCTTGGTCCAGCGCGTCACCGGCCCCGCTTTCTGTGGGTCCGGATCGATCCCGGCGATGACCATCGACCAGGTCGCATCACGGTAATTCCAGGGTGTCTCGTCTTTGCCGACGCGATGGACCGCGCCGTCGATCGGATAGAGATGCATGAGCGATAGCTCGCTCGGTGTTTTCGCCGCCTGCTCGAGATGAGCGTCGATCGCCTCGTCGGACAGCGTCTTGACAAAATCGCCCCGCCAATACCACTGCATCCCCTTCGGGTAGAGCCCATCGAACATGCTCTGCACCGCGGGATAGGGCATCATTCCCATCCAATTGAACCAGGGCGCGGGGAGCGCATCGAGTAGCGGAGCCAGCGCCTCTCTGCCCTTTTCCTCCGGGCCGTTGTAGCAACACATCAGCAGACACATCCGCTTTCCCCAAAACTCTTCCGGGAACGGTGCGCTCGACAGGATCGTCTTGAGCCCGAGGAAGATCCCGAGTTCCTCGGGCGCGCGCGGCAGGAACTCGCGATAATGCTGCATGATGGTGCGGGCCTGGCGCTGATCCCATGCGATCGGCCCCGCAAAGACCATGCTGACCTGGTGGAGCTTGAACACAAAGCTGGTGACGACGCCGAAATTGCCGCCGCCGCCGCGAAGCGCCCAGAACAGGCTAGGGTTCCGCTCCTTGCTGGCGGTGACGAAGCTGCCGTCGGCAAGCACGACATCGGCCTCGACCAGATTGTCGATGGTCAGGCCATATTTGCGCGTCAGATAGCCATGGCCGCCGCTCAGCGTCAGTCCGGCGACCCCGGTGGTCGAGATGATGCCCGCCGGTACGGCCAGGCCAAAGGCATGGGTTGCGTGGTCGAGGTCGCCCTGAGTGCAGCCCGGACCCACCCGCGCCGTACGGGCATCCGGATCGACACGCACGCCGTTCATCGCCGACAGGTCGATCACCAGACCGTCGTCGCAACTCCCCAATCCTGGTCCGTTATGGCCGCCGCCACGTACCGCAACCAGCAAATTGTTGTCGCGGCCGAAATTCACCGCTGTGATCACGTCGGCCACGTCCACACAGCGGGCGATGATCAGCGGCCGCTTGTCGATCATGCCGTTGTAGAGCTTGCGGGCCTCATCATAGCGGGCGTCGCCGGTCCGGATGACTTCGCCCCGCAGGCTTGCTGCGAATTTGGTGATGTCTTCATCGTGCATGACATTCCTCCCTGTTATTGGACCTGTCGGCCGGTCGATGAAACGCTAATCCCGTCCGCTGTTCCCGCAAATGTCACATCGTCCATTTCTGTTGCCCGATCGTTCAGAGTGGGATTAGACCGGATGGGTAGTTGCTCGGGCGGCTGTATTGCCGGATAGTTCGAGATGCCTGGCCGAAAAACTCGTTGTCAAAGGGAGTAGCCGATCGTTTCCGGAGGTGTAGTGCATGGATGTCCTTTCCGATGTGCTCCGAGCCGTTCGCCTCACCGGTGCGATCTATTTCGACGTCGACGCCAGCTCTCCCTGGGTCGGCGAGTCGCCGGGCACGGCCGACATTGCCGCCGCCATCATGCCGGAGGCAGAGCACATCATTTCTTTTCATGCCGTGATGTCGGGCTCGTGCTGGGCCGCGCTGGCAGACGATTCGGTGCCCCCGGTGCTCGTGAACGCCGGTGATGTCGTTGTCTTCCCCGGTGGTGTTCCGAACGTCTTGAGCTCTTCGCCCGGAGCGCGGGGCGAACCCAATATGGCGATGTATTATCGGCCGATTGACGAGAGCCTGCCGTTCGCGGTGATCCATGGTGGCGGGGGAGACGAGCGGACCCGGTTCATTTGCGGGTATCTTGGCTGCGATGCACGTCCCTTCAATCCTCTCCTCGCTGCATTGCCGGCCATCCTGTGTGCCCGCAAGCCCGCCGATGGAAGCAGCTGGGTTATCGACCTGTTTCGGCTGGCGCTGGCCGAAGGTGGCAGTGGGCGGGCGGGCGGTGAAACGATCCTCGCCAAGCTGAGCGAGCTGATGTTTGTCGAGATCATCCGCCGCCATCTTGAGACCCTCCCCGGCGATTCGCGCGGCTGGCTGTCAGGCCTACGGGATCCACATGTCGGCGAGGCGCTCCGGCTCATCCACGCTCGCCCCAGGGAGGAATGGACATTGGACCGGCTCGCCCGCGAAGTAGGGCTCTCGCGCACGGCGTTTGCGAGCCGCTTTACCCACTATGTCGAGGTCTCGCCGATGCACTATCTTGCTCGCTGGCGTCTGCAACTGGCGGGACGTTTGCTCGAACGGCCCGAAATGAGCATCGCGCAAGCGGGTGCCGACGTCGGCTACGAGTCGGAAGCCGCCTTCAATCGCGCCTTCAAAAAGTTCGTCGGCATTCCACCTGGCACCTGGCGAAAGGGACGGTCGGCGTTGCTCGAGGCTCAAAGATTGCCCGCTGGCGTCGTGCAATAGGAAAGAACTGGCCGGGCGTTGACGCTGCGGTCTGCGTGCCGCGTCCCAATGCTCGAAAGCCCCCTGGCACAAAGCGGTCGACGATGACCGGCCGCCTCGGCGCGCTAGGGCGAGGCGTTTCAGGCTTCGCGCCTCAATCCTTCGCGCGCTCGACATACGCGCCATCCGCCGTCATCACCACCACGCGGGTGCCGGCGCTGATGTGTGGTGGCACCAGGGTACGCACGCCGTTGGACAGCGTTGCCGGCTTATAGGACGAGGACGCCGTCTGGCCCTTGGTCACCGGCTCGGTCTCGACCACCTCGAAAGTGGCGCGCTGCGGCAGTACCAGCGAGATGGCGATGCTGTTGTATTGCGAGATCTGCACCGGCATGCCTTCCACCAGGTAGGGCGCCATGTCGCCGACCACGCTCTCCGGCACCGCCACCTGGTCGTAGCTCTCCGGGTTCATGAAATGAAAGCCTTCGCCGTCCTGGTAGAGGAAAGTGTGCTCGCGCTCCTCGACATAGGCGCGCTCGACCTGCTCGGTGGTGCGGTAACGCTCGGAAACTTTAACCCCGTCGGAGATACGCCGCATGTCGAGCTGGGTGACCGGCGTACCCTTGCCAGGATGAATGTTTTCGGCAAAGAGGATCACATAAAGCTTGCCGTCCTTTTCGACGACGTTGCCTTTGCGTAAGGAGCTGGCGATGACCTTCACGGGTTTCCATCCTGATAAAATTTGTTGGCGCAAATCGGCTGGAGAGGCCGTTGGGTGCGGCCTAGCGCATCTTGGCCGCAATCGCCAGCCCTCTGTGCAATTCGCCTGAAGCCGATGACCGCCGCTTCGCCATGGTGGACGCCGCATGTCCATGCCGACCGCCGGCCGCGGCTGATCCTGCGCAACGCCATTGCCGCCGGCATGCGCGACTGGTTCGCCCGCCGTGACTTCGTGGAGGTGGAGACATCGGCCCTGCAGATCTCGCCCGGCAATGAAGCGCATCTGTCGGCCTTTGCCACCGAGGCGATCGGGCCGGACGGGCAGCGCCAGCCGCTCTACCTCCACACTTCGCCGGAATTCGCCTGCAAGAAGCTGCTTGCCGCCGGCGAGGAGCGCATCTTCAGCCTCGCTGCTGTGTGGCGCAACCGTGAGCGCGGCCCCTTGCACCATCCGGAGTTCACCATGCTCGAATGGTACCGCGTCGGCGAGACCTATGAGAGCCTGATGCGCGATTGCGCCGAGCTCGTCGCGCTGGCGGCCGAACGGGCGGGCGCAAAGCGTTTTAGCTTCCGCGGCCGCGAGGCCGACCCGTTCGCCGAGCCGGAACGGTTGAGCGTCGCCGAAGCCTTCATGCGCCATGCCGGCATCGATCTGCTGGCGACGATTGCAGCCGATGGCACCACCGACCGCGCGGGATTGCATGCCGCCCTGGTCCAGGCCGGATTGCGGACCGCGCCCGACGACAATTGGGCCGACCTGTTCAGCCGGGTGATGGTCGAAAAAATCGAACCGGTGCTGGGGCAGGGGCGCGCCACCATTCTTTTCGGATATCCGATCTCGGAGGCGGCATTGGCCAGGCCGAGCGCCGACGATCCGCGCACCGCCGAGCGTTTCGAGCTATATTGCTGCGGCGTCGAGCTCGCCAACGCCTTTGGCGAGTTGACCGATCCGGCCGAGCAGCGCCAGCGCTTTGCCGCCGAAATGGACGAAAAGCAGCGTGTCTATGGCGAACGCTACCCGATCGACGAGGATTTCCTCGCCGCGCTCGCGATCATGCCGCAAGCGAGCGGCGCGGCGCTCGGCTTCGACCGGCTGGTGATGCTCGCCACCGGCGCGCTCAGGATCGACGACGTGATCTGGACGCCGGTGGCCGCTTCCTGAGGGATTGTCGATCTCGCCGTTGCCGCTCACCCGCCTGACACCGCTTTGCGCCTTCTCCCATTGCAGAAGCCGCACCGGGACAATAGATGGTGCAGCAGCGGCTGCCCTTCAGCCGGCCGGAAATAACAGGATTATGCGCATGACCGATACGCTCGACGCAGCGAAACTGACCGATCGCGTCGCGGCCCTGGTCGAGGCTGCCAAACGGGCCGGGGCCGATGCCGCCGATGCGGTTGCAGTACGCGGCCGCTCGACCGGTGTGTCGGTGCGGCTTGGCAAGGTCGAAGGCACAGAGGCGTCCGAGAGCGAGGACGTCTCGTTGCGCGTCTTCGTCGGCAGACGCGTGGCGAGCGTTTCGGCAACGGCGGCATCCGACCCCAATATGCTGGCTGAGCGCGCCGTCGCCATGGCCAAAGTGTCGCCCGAAGATCCCTATCAGGGTCTCGCCGATCCGGCCTTGCTGGTCAAAAAGCCGCGCGATCTCGATCTGTTCGACGCCACCGAGGTATCGGCGGACCAGTTGAAGGAAGCAGCCCTTGCCGCCGAGGCGGCGGCGCTTGCCGTCAAGGGCGTCACCAATTCGGCCGGCAGCGGCGCCAGCGCCGGGCTCGGCGGCCTTGTGCTCGCCACTTCGCATGGGTTTGTCGGCCATTATGTCGCGTCGCGCTTTTCGCGCTCGACCAGCGTGATCGCCGGCGAGGGCACCGGCATGGAGCGCGATTACGAATTCTCCTCGCGCCAGCATTTTTCCGATCTCGACGCGCCGGAAGACATCGGCCGCAAGGCCGGCGAGCGCGCTGTACGCCGTATTGGCGCGCGCAAGGCTGCGACCGGGCCGGTCGACGTGGTGTTCGATCCGCGCGTCGCGCGCGGCATTGCCGGCCATCTCGCCGGTGCCATCAATGGCGCCGCGGTGGCGCGCAAGACCAGCTTTCTGCGCGACATGATGGGCAAGAAGGTGGCTTCGGCCGCAATCACCGTCACCGACGAGCCGCTCCGGCGCCGCGGCCAGGCCTCGCGCCCCTTCGACGGCGAAGGCGTCGAGGGCGAGAAATTGTTCATGGTCGACAAGGGCGTGCTCAACCACTGGTTCCTGTCGACCTCGGCGGCGCGGGAACTCGGCCTCGTCACCAATGGGCGCGGCTCGCGCAGCGGCTCGTCGGTCTCGCCATCGTCGACCAATCTCGCCATCGAGCCCGGGGAAAACACGCCGGAAGAGCTGATCAAGTCGCTCGAGACCGGCTTCTACGTCACCGAAGTGTTCGGCCAGGGGGTCGACATGGTGACGGGCGAATATAGCCGCGGCGCTTCCGGCTTCTGGATCGAGAATGGCGAGCTGGCCTATCCCGTTGCCGAGGTGACCATCGCCTCCAATTTGAAGACGATGTTCCTCAACATGGTTCCGGCGAGCGATCTCGACCGCAATTTCGGCACTGCCGCGCCCACGCTTTTGATCGAAGGGATGACCCTTGCCGGAGCTTGATCCGGCCGTCTCGGCCGGCGCTACTGAAGACCTGCAGCTGCTGCGCGACGCTGCCCGCGAGGCGGGGCTCATCGCCATGCAGTACTTCAACAACAATCCGCAAGTGTGGATGAAGGGCGGCGCCTCGCCGGTCAGCGAAGCTGATCACGCCGCCGACAAATATCTGCGCGAGACCTTGCTGGCGGCCCGGCCGGACTATGGCTGGTTGTCGGAGGAAACCGTCGACGACCCGGTAAGGCTTGTCGCGCGCCGCACCTTCGTCGTCGATCCGATCGACGGCACGCGCGGCTTCCTCGAAGGCCTGCCCACATGGTGCGTCAGCGTCGCGGTGGTCGAGAACGGCCGCACGCTTGCCGGCGTGCTCGACTGCCCGGCGAAGGGCGAAATCTATTGGGCGCTGCCGGGCGAGGGCGCATTCCTGAATGGCAAGCGCATCGGCGTGCGTCCGCCGTCGGAAACGGCCGAAATCGCCGGACCGAAGGCGATGATCGACCTGATGCCGGCGAAATGGCACAAACGGCTGAAGCGCGTGCCCTATATTCCTTCGCTCGCCTACAGGTTGGCGATGATCGCCGGCGGCCAGCTCGATGCCACCTTCGTCAAGGCCAACGCGCATGACTGGGACATCGCCGCGGCCGACCTCATCCTGCGCGAGGCAGGCGGCGCCGTGCTCGATCGGCACGGCCGCGCGCCGCTCTATGCCGGCGAAGTGATCCGCCACGGCGCGCTTGCCGCCGGCAGCGGCGAACTCCTCGCTGTGCTCGCCGGCGTCATCGCCGGGCTGGACAATTGACCATCATCAATAGTTCCAAAGTCGGCGGCTTTGGTCTAGACCTGTCCCAAACTCACGATATGTGAAGGATCGACATGGCCGCTGAAGACGGAAAGAAACAGCTTTTGCACCTGGTGTTCGGCGGCGAACTCAAGAAGCTGGGCGGCACCGAATTCCGCGACCTCGACGCGCTCGACGTAGTCGGCATCTATCCCGACTATCAATCGGCGCACGCCGTCTGGAAGGCCAAGGCGCAAGCCAGCGTCGACAACGCCCATATGCGTTATTTCGTCGTTCACCTGCACCGCCTGCTCGACCCCGAAAACAAGGCTCCCGGTTGACATCGATGAACCATGAAGCGGTCAAGCGATCAGCCCCGCGGTCGGCGGTCAGACGTCGCAAGCCGAAGACGTTCTGGCGCAAGATCCGCGAACCGCTGGCGCAGTCGCGATTCGTCAAGAATGCGCTTGCCGCGCTGTTTGCGTATTTCGTCCGCCTTGTCCGCCTGACCAACCGCATGGTCGACGGATCGGCGAAGTTTTCCGGCGGCGCCTATGCGCAGCTCGAGCCTGGCATCATCGCGCTCTGGCACGGCCAGCATCTGCTGACGCCGGCCTATTATCCCAAGGGACGGCCACTGGTTGCCATGGTGTCGCGCAGCGCCGATGCCGAGCTCAACGCGCTGATGGTCGAGAAATTCGGCATCGAGGCGGTGCGCGGCTCTGGCGGGCGCGAAAGCGCAAGGCATCTCGACAAGGGCGGCGCCAAGGCGCTCATCGCCCTCAAAAAGTCGCTCGCCACCGGCAAGAATGTCGCCATGATTGCTGATATTCCCCACGGCACGCCGCGCGATGCGGGGCTCGGCGTCGTCCTCCTGGCGCGGCTGTCCGGCCGGCCGATCCTGCCTGCCGCGATTGCCACCAGCCGCCGCAAGGTGATCGAGGGCAGCTGGGACAAGACGACGATCAACTTGCCCTTCGGCCGCTCCTCGATTGTCGTCGGCACGCCTGTCTTCGTGCCGGCCAACGCAGACGCCGCGGAAATGGAACGCAAGCGCCAGGAGGTCACGGCCTCGCTCAATGCCGCGACCGCCGAGGCCTATCGCCTTGTGGACGGTTCGAAATGAGTATGCGCTGGGCGCGCGCCTTCCTGACGGCATACCGCTTCGCCGGGGCCGCCGCGTACCCGCTGGTCGGACCTTATGTCGCCTGGCGCACATCCAGAGGCAAGGAGGATCGCATTCGCCGGCGCGAGCGCTACGGCGTCGCCGGACGCGAGCGCCCCGAAGGCCCGGTGATCTGGATCCATGCAGCCAGCGTCGGCGAGACCATCGCCGTCGTGCCGCTGGTCGAGAGCATTCTCGACTACGGCGTCAACATCGTGCTGACGACGGGCACCGTCACCTCGGCGCAGGTCGCCGAAGAACGGCTGGGCGGCCGCATCATCCACCAATATGTGCCGCTCGACCTCAAGCCGGCGGTCAGCCGCTTCCTCGATCATTGGCAACCGGACCTGGCGATCATCGCCGAATCGGAGATCTGGCCGATGACCATCCTGGAACTCGGCGCCCGCCGCGTGCCGCAGGTTCTGGTCAATGGCAGGCTGTCCGACCGCTCCTTCAAATCCTGGAAGAAGCGCGCCAACATCGCCGAAGCATTGTTCGAAAATCTCGCCCATGTCGTCGCCCAGTCGGATCTCGATGGCGAGCGCTTCCTTTCGCTCGGCGCCCGGCCGGTCACCGTGTCCGGCAATCTCAAGGTCGACACCGCGCCGCCGCCGGCCGACGAACGGGCACTGGCGGCGCTGAAACGCCAGATCGGCGCTCGCCCGACCTGGGCGGCGATTTCGACCCATGACGGCGAAGAGGCGGTCGCGGCCGAAGTTCACGCCATGCTGCACAAGCGGCACCACGGGCTTTTGACGATCATCGTGCCGCGCCATCCCGAACGCGCCGGGCAGCTGGCCGCCCAGATTTCCGGCATGGGCCTGAAGCTGGCGCAGCGCAGCAAGGGCGACAGGATCACCGCCGATACCGATATTCTGCTCGGCGACACGATCGGCGAGATGGGGCTTTATCTGAGGCTGACGGAAATTGCCTTTGTCGGCCGTTCGCTGACTTCCGAGGGCGGCCAGAACCCGCTGGAACCGGCCATGCTGGAGACAGCGGTGCTTGCCGGCCGCAACGTCCAGAATTTTCGCGAGGCCTATCAGCGCCTGCTCGACAGTGGCGGCGCCAAGCTGGTGCGCGACCGCGATATGCTGGCCGGCGCCGTGAATTTCCTTTTGACCAACGAGGTGGCTCGTCACGAAATGATGGCGGCGGGTGCGGCGACGGTCGACGAGATGCGCGGTGCGCTGGCGCACACGCTCAGGTCGCTCGAGCCCTATATCCAGCCGCTGGTCGTCAAGTCGCGCCTGAAGGGCGCGAACGGGCGTTGACGTGACCTCGGAAGCGCCGCCCTTCTGGTGGGAAGAGCCGGACTGGCGGGTCGTGGCGCTGTCGCCGCTTTCCGCCATCTATGCGCTTATCGCCGGTCGCCGCATGCGGCACGCGCCGCGCGAAAAAGTCGAGGCGCCGGTGCTCTGCATCGGCAACTTCACGGTCGGCGGCACCGGCAAGACGCCGGTGGCGATCGCATTGGCCGAGCAGGCCCGGCGCATGCAGCTCAATCCCGGTTTCCTGTCGCGCGGCCATGGCGGCTCCTTCGCGCAGCCGCATGTCGTCGATCCGCACCACGACGCCGCCAAGCATGTCGGCGACGAGCCGCTGCTTTTGGCCGAACATGCGCCGGTCGCGGTGACGCCGAACCGGGCCGCCGGCGCCAGGCTTCTGCTGGAGAAGCTCGGCTGCGATTTCCTGATCATGGATGACGGTTTTCAGAGCGCGCGCATCCACATCGATTATGCGCTGGTCGTCGTCGACGCGCGCCATGGCATCGGCAATGGCCGCGTCATCCCCGGCGGACCGCTGCGGGCGAACATCGTCGACCAGCTGGTCTTCACCAGCGGCTTGCTGAAGATGGGCGAGGGCACCGCGGC
This sequence comes from Mesorhizobium sp. M1399, assembly GCF_040317735.1. Lineage (NCBI taxonomy): Bacteria > Pseudomonadati > Pseudomonadota > Alphaproteobacteria > Hyphomicrobiales > Phyllobacteriaceae > Mesorhizobium > Mesorhizobium sp. M1399. The sequence continues at coordinate 77,625 of NZ_JAMYKZ010000013.1, read as the reverse complement.
CGATACGGTCGTGCGCCAGGCAGCGCGCGCCGGCAGGCCGATCTTCGAGGCGCACACCGCCCCGAGCAGCACGGTGACGCTGGCCGGCAGGCGGTTCCTGGCGTTCGCCGGCATCGGCCATCCCGACAAGTTTTTCGACACCGTAGCCGAGGCCGGCGGCGAGCTTGCGCTGACCCGACCGTTTCCTGACCATCATTTCTACAGCGCGGACGAGCTTGCCGAATTGGCGGCGACGGCACGTAAAGCCGGGCTTGGCCTGATTACCACTGCCAAGGATGCTGCCCGCCTGCGTCACGGCGCAGCGCCGCCGGAATTCCTCGACCGGCTCGATGTGCTGGAGATCGACACCGTCTTCGAGCTCGACCATGTGCCGCAACGCATCATCGACGAAACGCTGGATGCCTGGCGGCAGCGCAGGCTTAAAGGCTGACCGGCAGCTTGAGGCCGAGGCAATGCGGGGACCGGAATTTTTCCGCCGGTCGAGTGTATTTTGTTCTTGCTTTGTGCCGGCAGCTATGCTACTAATTTGTATATGGCGATGATTCGCCGACGACCCGCCCTCGAGCCCCGAGGCGGGTTTTTTATTTCAAGATAACTTCTAAGGTTTCGGTGTCGCTGGCTTGACGTCGCGGCAGGAGACGGCGCGCGAAGGATCGCAACGGAGCGATTTGCATTTGCGTCAGACTACCGTCGGCGGCGCAGTTCCGGATGCGCTTCGATCTCGCGGCGCAATGATGCAGCGGCATTCAGATAGGGTTCCTGCCTGGCGACACTCCAATATTTGAGCTCGTCGAGCGGGATGCTCTCGCCGGTCACCGCACAGCGAACGAAGGCGCCGGGGCTAGTCACCTGGAAGTCGCCGTCGAGATAGCGGATGCGGGCTTCCTTGCCGCCGGGGCCTTCGAAACGGTTCATCATGGGGTGGAGCCGAAATTCATGACGATGTCATCGCCACAAATTGCGGCGAGGTCAAGCTTGGTTGGCTTTGCCTGCCTCTGTTTCTGGTGACACTTGCTCGAACAAGCCGGCAAAGCGGATGCCAATGCATGTCGCGCAAAAGTGTGCAGCGGTTTTGCGATAACGACATGCATAAACACAAGAACCTGAAGCGCGTCGCATGAGGCCGGTCGAACGCGACGCGCTTCAGGCATCTCATTCTTCGGCGATGATAAACTCTTCGATCCTCTCCGCTGGCAGCCCGGCCTGGACTGCGATGCGACGAGCAAGTTCGGCTGCCGCGGCGCGCGGCCGCCCCAGCGGCCGGTCGAGCCAGTAGGATATCGGGCTGAGGGCACCGCGCTCGTCTACGGCGACGATGCGGCCCGATTTCAATTGGTCCACCGTCAATGGCGGACGCGCCAGCGCAATGCCGAGCCCGTGCGCGGCGGCGTCGAGCACGAGGTTGTAATCCTCGAAACGGCGGTCGTGCGGCCGCGGCCGATAGTCCATCTCCTGCGCCGCAAACCAGGCCCGCCACGCCGAAGCGTCGGAATCGTTGATCACCGGAAATTCGAGCAGCCGGGCCGGATCGCCGCGGCCGATCTCCCTGGCCAATTCCGGCGAGGCGACCGGGAACACATATTCTTCGAAAAGCTGCACCGAGATCCGGCCCGGAATGCGGCCGCGCCCGCAGCGGATCGACAGGTCGATGCCCTCGTCGGCAAGATCGCCCTGGCGGATGTCGACGTCGAGCACGATGCGCAGCTTGGACGGGTGGTTCTCCAGCGCCGCCATGCGCGGCATCAACCACAGCCCGCTGACCGAGGGGATCGAGGTCAGCCGCACCACCGCCGTGCCGCGCGGCTCGACCCAGCGATCCGAATTGCTGGCGATCAGGGCGAAGGCTTCGGTGGTGCGCAGATGCAGGCGATTGCCCTCGACGGTCAGCGAGACGCCGCGCGCGCCGCGATCGAAGACTTTCAGCCCGAGCCAGTTCTCGAGCTTGGCGATCTGCCTGCTGACGGCGCCATGGGTGATGTTGAGCTTCTCGGCCGCCGCCGAAAAGCTGCCTGCCCGCGCCGCGGCATCGAAGGCGCGCAGGGTTTCAAGCGGCAGCATCGAGTCTGAGCTGTGATCCATAGTCACAGGTGATACTCGATTTGTTCGTTTGTCAATCGACGCGCAATAGCGTTTCTCTACTTCATGGCATTGGATCGCGAGGACACCGAGATGAGCGTCTATACCGGGACGTTGAATACGACACAGCGTATGGATGCCACGGCGGCCATCGCGGTGGCGCTGACGGTGGTCGGCTGGGCCTCCGCCTTTCCGGCGATCCGCGCCGGCCTTGCCGCCTTCGGGCCGCTGGAACTCGGCGCGTTGCGCTTTGCCATCGCCGCGGTTCCGGCGGCGATCTTCCTCGCGGTCAAGCGGCCGGCGCTGCCCAGGCTCGACGAACTCTGGCGCTTTGCCTTCGGTGGTGCCGTCTTCGTCGCGCTCTACACGGTGATGCTCAATTTCGGCGAGCTGACTGTTTCGGCAGGTGCGGCCGGCTTCATCATCAATGTCAGCCCGATCTTCACTGCGATCATGGCCATGGCGCTGCTCGGCGAACGCTTCTCAGGCCTGGCCTGGGCCGGCACATTCCTGTCCTTCGCCGGTATCGGCATCATCGCCATGGGCGAGGGGCAGGGGCTGCATTTCAACAATGGTGCGCTGCTTGTCCTCGGCTCGGCGCTGTGCTCGGCCGTCAACACCATCGTTCAGAAGCCGCTGTTTGGTCGCCACCACCCGCTGACCATCTCGGCCTCGAACATGGTGCTTGGCGCGCTCTGCCTGTCGCCATTCCTGCCGAGCGGTCTGGCGCAGGCAGCGGTCGCCGATACCGCCGGGCTCGGCGCCGTCATCTTTCTCGGCATCGTGCCCAGCCTCATCGCCTACGCTGCCTGGGCAACAGCACTTTCCCGACTGCCCGCGGCGCGTGCCTCGAACTTCCTCTATCTGGTGTCGCCGGTGGCGACGCTGATCGGCTTCTTCTGGCTTGGCGAGGTGCCGACGCTGTTCGGCATCCTCGGCGGCGCACTGGCGCTCGGCGGCGTTATCGTGGTGAATTTGAAGAGATGATTCAGATAATTGAAGCTTTTTCCCGACTCAAACCATGAGCCGTTACTGACGACCATTGCGATGCAGACATGAGCCAGGCCGGCGTCTATGTTGATTGCGTTTGCGAAGCATGGCGAGGGGTCGACATGGGAATGCAGTTTATCTCCGCAATTTTTTTCTTGTTGCTGTTCAGCCAAAATGCCGTCGCGGGTTGGTATCAGATCGAAAACTACGAAGGTTTCATTGGGCCTAACCCAGTCCATCTGTCGCTGCAGAGGAATGACAGTTTCGGCAGCGGGATTACGGTCGAGGGGAGCTATTTCTACGACGCGAAGCAAAGCCCGATAGCAGTGTACGGCAAGATCAACGGCACCAGCGTATCCCTTTGCGAGATTGCGGACGACAAGGAATTCGACCGGGTGCTGGTCATGGGTTCGAAAACGCCCGTCGACACCAGTGGATGCCCATTTTCTCTCGACATTGGTGAAAGCGGCGCAACAGGAACCTGGAGCAAGGGTGCGGACAAACATCCCGTCACGCTCAAGAAAGTTGCGAGCCTGGACGATACCGGCGACGGGAAGATTGACGGAACCGTTGAGATCCCGTTCTGGGCGCAGACCGCCACCGACAGGTTTTCAGGCATCTACGCGAAAACCGAAGCCGGAATTTGCATGCGAAAATTGCAAGTCATCGGCAAGCGAAGCAAGAAAGTCTATCAAGAGATCGAGTTCGATGACGACAATTGCGACGCGGGAATGCTGATGACGCCAATCTACAGGAATGTTCAAAAACAGACGGAAAAAATCGCCGAGATCATTTCAGTAAACTTTCGTGGCGGCGGCGCTGGCTATACAATGGACTATGTTTTCTCTCTTAAAACTAAGAAGTATCATCAATTGGTGAACTGAGCGGGTGCCTCGCTTGGCATTGCGCAGGTAATGCTTACCGTCGCCCGAACAGCCTCTCGATATCCGCCAGCTTGAGCTCGATGTAGGTCGGGCGGCCGTGGTTGCAGGTGCCGGAGCCGGGCGTCGCCTCCATCTGGCGCAGCAGAGCGTTCATCTCTTCCGGTTTGAGCAGGCGGCCGGAACGTACCGAGCCGTGGCAGGCCATGGTCGCGGCTATCCTGTCCAGCCGCTCCTTCAGCGTGTCGACCGTGTCATTGTCGGCGATCTCGTCGGCGAGGTCGCGCACCAGCTGCTGGACGTTGGTCTCGCCGAGCATCGACGGCGTCTCGCGCACCGCAACGGCGCCTGGGCCGAAGCGCTCGATGCCGAGGCCGAAGCGGGCCAGCGTCTCGGAGTGCATGGCAAGCCGCTCGGCGTCTTCCTCCGGCAGGTCGACAATCTCGGGCAGCAGCAGCATCTGCGACGGCACCGCGCGTGAGTGGAGGGCGTTCTTCAAGGCCTCGTAAACCAGTCGCTCATGCGCCGCATGCTGGTCGACGATGACAAGCGAATCCCTGGTCTGGGCGACGATATAGTTCTCATGCACTTGCGCGCGCGCCGCGCCCAATGCCGTGCCGAGCAGCGTCTCTGCCGCCTGATCCTGTCCGGCGCGCGCGTCGGCACTGTGCAGTGGGCCGGCGTCGAAGGCCGCCTGCTCGTCCTCGCCGAAGCCGCCATTTGCAGAGCCCATATCGAGCGGCCGCTGCGGCGAACGGGCAGGGTCGAAACCCGCAAAGCCCGACGCCCGATAGGCGGCCTCGTAACTGCGGTGACCGTTGGCCGGGCCGCCATGCGCATAGGATGCCGCGCCCGGCCGGAACGCTGCCATCATGCCGGCGGCACCGGTGGTGGCGGCGCGGATCCCGGCATGGGCCAGTGCTTCGCGGATGGCGCCGACGATCAGGCCGCGCACCAGCCCCGGATCGCGGAAGCGCACGTCGGCCTTGGCCGGATGGACGTTGACGTCGACGATCGCCGGATCGAGCGTCAGGAACAGCACGGTGACGGCATGGCGGTCGCGCGGCAGCACGTCGGCGAAGGCGCCGCGAATGGCGCCGGCGATCAATTTGTCACGCACCGGGCGGCCGTTGACATAGGCATATTGCTGCAGGGCGTTGGCGCGGGTGAAGGAGGGCACCGAGACATGGCCGGCGAGGTGCACGCCGTCCCGCACCGCGTCGATGGCGATCGCATTGTCGGGAAAGTCGGCGCCCATCACCTGTGCCACCCGGCGCAGCCGGCCTTCCGGGCTGTCCTCGGTCGCCGGCAGCTCCAGCGTCGAGCGGTCCGGGCCGGCCAGCGTGAAGCGCACGGCGGGAAAGGCGATGGCGATGCGCTTGACCACGTCGCCGATGGCCGAGCCTTCGGCGCGCTCACCCTTCATGAATTTGAGCCGCGCCGGCGTGGCGAAGAACAGGTCGCGCACCTCGACCGTGGTGCCGCGATTGGCCGCCGCCGGCCTGACGGCGGAGACGCGGCCGCCGGCGATGCCGATCTCGGCGGCGTTTTCACTGGACGCTGTGCGCGAGCGGATCGACAGCCGCGCCACCGAGCCGATCGACGGCAAGGCCTCGCCGCGAAAGCCGAGCGAGCGGATGTCGTGAATATTGTCGGCGAGCTTCGAGGTGCAATGGCGCGCGATCGCCAGCGCCAGTTCCTTTTCCGGAATGCCCGAGCCGTCGTCGCTGACGCGGATCAGGTTCAGCCCGCCACCAGCGGTGACGATCTCGACACGCGTGGCGCCGGCATCGAGCGCGTTCTCGACCAGTTCCTTGACCACGCTTGCCGGACGCTCGATGACTTCGCCGGCGGCGATCTGGTTGATCATCGTTTCGGAAAGCTGGCGGATGGGCATGGCAGCACTATAGGCGGATTCGTGGCCGATGCGGGAGGGGGAGAATAGCGTTGATTGTTGCAAGGCAGGGAGACTGCTCCGTTGCGCTCCGTCCCACCCCCCTCTGGCCTGCCGGCCATCTCCCCCGCAAGGGGGGAGATCGGACGTCGCCTCGGCCTCCGCCAGTCTCCAATGTCTCAAAGGTTGGCGGGACGCATGAACCGCCAATCTCCCCCCTTGCGGGGGAGATGGCCGGCAGGCCAGAGGGGGGTGCTGTCCCGCCACGATGTAGAGATAGGAATATTGTTGAAGTGAATGGGCTTGGCCCCCAATTGACTTAGTGGATTTAGTCGGGCGAAGGCCAAAATCTGAAGCGAATGGCCGTTGGAGGCGACATTTGGACGTCATCCTAGATTACTTAATGGTAAACTTCGCTCGATGGATACAGCGTCGAAAGAGTCGTATTGCAAGAGTAATTTTGTTCACTATTTGGACGTTTATTTCGATATCGCTAACAGTTGTTCTGGTTTACCTCCTGTATATTCGAAATCTTACCATATAGATTATTGTTCAATCGTCGGGTCGTTCTCGAGGAAATCCACGCAGCTGACCGCGACCGTGCCTTCAACTCATGAGCTTGGGCAGCGCTGCCGCCAGTGCATCGACGGCAAGGCGGACTTTCATCGGCAGATGTGGCGTCTGCAGCCACAGCGCATGGGCGTCATAGAGAAACCTCGGCTGTTCCGGCAATAGCGGGACAAGTACGCCCGCCTGAATGCGCTGGCGAACCAGCCAGTATGGCAGCCAGGCGAGCCCCATGCCGGCGGCCGCGGCATCGGCGATGGCATCGAGATCGTCGAGCCGCAATCTGCCGGCGAGCCTGACCTCCGTCGCAGGCTGGCCATTGCGTGGAAACAGCCACGGCTGAACGGCACGCCCGGAACGGCGGTAGATGATCGCGTGATGGCTGCCGAGGTCATCTATCGCCTGCGGCTGGCCGTGCCTGTCGAGATAGGATGGCGACGCGCAGACGACCATGTGCTGGCGCGCGACGCGCCGCGCCATCACCCCGGCCTGGTCCTCCAGATCGCCCGTTCGGATGGCAAGGTCGCAGCCGTCCTCGGCGAGGTCGGCGAGGGCGTCGCTGAACGACAGGTCAAGTTCCAGCGCCGGATATTGCTGCGCAAGCCCGAACAGGATCGGGGCAACGCAGCGCCGGCCGAAATGCACCGGCATGAGGACGCGCAGCTTTCCGCGCGGTTCGGCAAGCTGGTCGGCGGCGAGCGCATCCGCGGCCTCTGCTTCGGCAAGCACCAGCCGGCAGCGTTCATGATAGGCGCGCCCGAAATCTGTCAGGCTTTGGCGGCGCGTGGTCCGGTTGATGAGGCGCACGCCCAGGCGCTCCTCGAGAAACCGGACATGCTTGCCGACCATCGGCCCGGATAGATCAAGAGCCGCCGCCGCCGCCGCGAACGAGCCCAGGTCGACGGCTTTGACGAACACGGCCATGCTCGTAAGGCGATCCATATTCAAAACCCACAGTTTCTGCTGATCTACTCAAGCGGCTATTTATCTGCCCGATCGCCGCTGGCATAGCCTATTCAGTTCAAATATTTTGGAGTTGTGACCGATGGCGCGTGTCGTTCGTTTTTATGAGCTTGGTGGTCCCGAGGTTCTGCGCATCGAGAATGTCGACATGCCTGCGCCGGGACGAGGCGAGATCCAGATCCGTGTCAAGGCGTTGGGTCTGAACCGGGCCGAGGCGTTGCTGCGTTCAGGCAGATATATCCAAACCGCGCCGTTGCCTTCCGGTCTTGGGCTTGAGGCCGCTGGCCTCGTCGAAACGGTCGGCGAAGGCGTGGACGGGTTTGCGCCGGGCGATGCCGTCAGCATCGTGCCGCCAGTGTCGATGGCCCGCTGGCCTGCCTATGGTGAGATTGCCACATATCCCGCCGAGCTCGTCGTCAAGCATCCACCATCGCTGAGCTGGAAAGAGGCCGCCGCTGCGTGGATGCAATATCTCACCGCCTACGGTGCGCTGATCGACATTGCCAAACTCGGCAGGAAGGACTTTGTCGTCATCACTGCGGCATCGAGCAGCGTCGGACTGGCGGCGATCCAGATTGCCAACCTGGTTGGCGCGACGCCGATCGCCGTCACACGGACGTCCGCCAAGAAGCGGACTCTGCTTGAGTTCGGCGCGGCCCACGTCATCGCCTCGGCAGAGGTGGATCTGGAAGCCAGGTTGAAGGAAATCGCCGGCCCGGACGGCGTGCGCGTGGTGTTCGACGCGGTCGGCGGGCCGATCTTCGAGCCTCTGACGGCAGCGATGTCGCCAGGCGGCATTCTCATCGAATATGGCGGCTTGAGCCCCGACCCGACACCTTTTCCGTTACCTGCAGTGCTAGGCAAGACGCTGACGCTGCGCGGCTATCTCGTCCACGAGATCGTGCGCGATCCGGCCCGGCTACAGGCCGCCAAGACATTCATCCTTGATGGACTGAAATCGGGTTCGCTGAAGCCCGCAATCGCTAGAACCTTTCCGTTTGATCAGATCGTCGAGGCGCATCGTTATCTCGAGTCGAACGAACAATTCGGCAAGATCGTCGTGACGGTTTGACCGGGCATTGTGGGATAGCCTCACGCTTGCGCCGCCAGCCAGTCCCGCACCTTGCGGGCGTTGTCGCTGAGCTCGCGGTTCCTCGACCAGATGACATGAAAGCCCTTGCCGGTCGTCATTGTGTGGCCGGTGACGCGCACCAGCAGCCCTGATGCCAGCAGCCGCTCGGCGAGATGACCCCAGCCGAGCGCGATGCCTTGCCCCTCCATGACTGCCTGGATCACCAGCGCATAGTCGTTGATGCGCAAGCCACGCCCCGCATCGGCGATGTCGACACCGGCCGAGGCGAACCATTCGTCCCAGCTGGCGGCCTCGCGAAACGGCTCTTCGAGATGAATGAGACGATGCGATGGAAGGTCCTTCACGTTCGCCGGCAGCCCGAACCGGGCCACATAACTAACGCCGGCGACGGGGAATATCACTTCATCGGCCAGCGGCAGCGAATGATAATCCGGCCATTCCTTGGGCTCGCCGCCGCGGACGCCGAGCGGAATGTCTTCGGCGATGATGTCGAGATCGCGGTCCGCGGTCTGGATGCGCAGGTCGATGCCCGGCAGTTCGTCGCGAAACTGCTGCAGGCGCGGCATCATCCAGAACGAGGCGAATGCGGTCGAGGCGGCGAGCGTCACGTGAGCGCCGACGGCGATCTGGCGCAGATCTTCCGCCGACTTGCGGATGTGCGACAGGCCGAGCGAGACGTCGGCGTGAAAGCGATCGCCGGCCTCGGTAAGGCTGACTTGCCGGTGGCGGCGCTGGAAGAGTTTGGCGCCGAGCTGCTCCTCGAGCCCACGGATCGCATAGGAGACGGCAGCCTGCGTCATGCCGAGCTCCCGCCCGGCGGCGGTAAAGCTCGACAGCCGGCCGGCGGCCTCGAAAACGATCAGGCTGCCGGCCGAGGGCAGCAGATGGCGCAAGCTTCGCATAAGCTGAGCTTATACAAGAGATCAGGATTTTCCAGCGTCACAGCTGCATTTTGTCTGGCTAGATTGATCGAGACAGGAAGATGGAGCCTCCATGAACGCACCGGCCGTTGAAGTGAGCGAACATACCAATCGTCGCGCGGGTGGCCGCCTGGGGCGCAAGGCGCTGCGGGGAGCTCCCGTAGCGTCATTCCCGACCCTGATTCGCAAGATTCCTGTGTATCAGATGGTCCCGGACGAGGCGGTGGAGCTCATCCACCAGGAGTCGCTCAGCATCCTCGAAGAGGTGGGATGCGAGTTCCGCGACGACGAGGCTATCGCAATGTGGAAGGCGGCGGGCGCCGATGTCTCCGAGACAAGGGTCCGGATCGACCGCGCCCTGCTGATGGACCTCGTCTCGAAGGTCCCGTCGGAGTTCACGCTCAATGCGAGGAATCCCCAGCGTTCCGTACGTGTGGGTGGAAACAACTCCATCTTCGTGCCGATGTACGGGGCGCCTTATGTGCGCGACCTCGACAACAACAGGCGCTACGGCACACTCGCCGACCTCAACAATTTCCACAAGCTGGCCTACATGGCGCCGGCGCTGCATTCGTCGAGCTCGATCATCTGCGAGCCGATGGAAATCGCGGTGCCGAAGCGTCACCTCCACATCATCCATTCAGCGCTGAAGCACTCCGACAAGCCGTTCATGGGCATCGTGACCTCCAAAGATCGAGCCGAAGACACGATGGCGATGGCAGGCATCGTGTTCGGCGAGGACTATGTCCGCGACAACCCGGTCCTGGTGGCGATCACCAACTGCAATTCGCCGCTGGTCTGGGATGCCACCATGCTGGACGCGATGAAAGTCTATGCGCGCCACAACCAGCCGCTGATCCTCGCGCCCTTCGCCCTTTGCGGCGCCTCGACTTCGGCCTCTGCAGTCGGTGCGGTCGCGCAGGTCAATGCCGAAGCGCTGGCGGGCGTCGCGTTCACACAGCTCTTGCGTCCGGGTTCGCCGCAGATCTACGGACAGTTCATGGTGACGGTCGACATGAAGACCGGCGCTCCCATGGGCGGCACGCCGGAGGCGGCCCAGATGATGTATCTCATGGGCGCGCTGGCGCGGAAGTATCGGCTGCCGTGGCGCACGTCCGGTTTCCATGTCGGTTCGAAGCTGAACGACGCCCAGGCGGGCTACGAGGCGAACATGCTGATGCATGCCGCCATCCTTGCCGGCGCCAACTACATCTGGCACTCCGCCGGTTGGCTCGAGGCCGGCCTGACCTGCGGCTATTCGAAATTTGCCACCGACTGCGAGCAGCTTGTCGGCTGGTACAAATATGCTGGCGGGCTGCCATTCGACGATTTCAAGGAGGCTATGGCGGCTATCCGCGAGGTCGGACCGCAGGGCCATTTCCTCGGCACCCAACACACGCTCCAGCATTTCGAGTCCGCCTTCTTCATACCGAGCATCATGGACTTCAATTCGTTCGAACAGTGGAAGGCGGAAGGAGCAAAGGACCACGACACCCGCGGCCGCGAGAAAGCGCGCAACATGCTCGCCGATTATGAGGAGCCGAAGCTCGATGAGGGCATCGCCGATGGTCTCAAAGATTTGATTGCGCGGCGCGAGGAGAAACTACCGGACAGCGTTAGTTGATAACGGGCGAAGACCCGATGGGAACCATAACGGAGGAAAAAATGACACTCTTCAGAAGCAATGGTGATCGCGTACCGAGCGCCATCGAAGCGATGGCCAGCGAGGCGCGTGCAGGTCGTGTGGATCGGCGCGAGTTTCTGGCTCTGGCAAGCGCTTTCGGCGCATCGACGACCCTTGCCTACGGCATGATCGGTCTTGCCGTGCCAGAACGGGCTTTGGCTGAAGAGCCGAAGAAAGGCGGCACGCTGCATGTTTCGATGTCGGTGAAGGCACAAAAGGACCCGCGCACCTACGACTGGGTGGAACTTGCGAACATTTCACGCTGCTGGCTCGAGCCGCTTGTCCGCTACACCCGCCAGTTCACTTTCGAGCCGGTTCTGCTTGAAAGCTGGGAGGTCAATGACGACGCCACCGAATATGTGCTGCATGTGCGCAAGGGCATCACCTGGACCAATGGTGATGCTTTCGGCGCCGATGATGTGGCCTACAATCTGACGCGCTGGTGCGAAAAGGCTGCAGCCGGCAATTCCATGGCCGCGCGCGTCGGTGCACTGATCGACGCAAAAACCGGCAAGGCCAGGGATGGCGCGATCACCAAGGTCGACGACAACACGGTCAAGCTGAAGCTGAACGAGCCGGACATCTCGCTGATCCCGAACTTCACCGACTATCCGGCGCTGGTGGTCCATCGCAACTTCGACGCCGACGGTGCCAATCCGATCGAGAAGCCGATTGGCACCGGGCCGTTCGAACTGGTGTCTTATGCGGTCGGCCAGAAAGCGGTCGTCAAGCGTCGTGAGACTGGCAAGTGGTGGGGCGGTGAAGCGCTGCTCGACGGCGTCGAATTCATCGACTACGGAACCGATTTCAACGCGTCGATAAATGCATTCGACTCCGGCGAAATCGATCTCAACTTCGAGACGCCCGCCGACTTCATAGACATCCTCGACAAGATGGGGCTGGTAAAATCGGAGGTCGCGACAGCGACCACGCTCGTTGCCCGGACCAACGTCACGCACAAACCCTACGATGACAAGCGCGTCCGCAACGCCCTGCAAATGGCCGTCGACAACCAGGCGGTGCTCGAACTTGGCTATGCCGGGCGAGGGACTGTTGGTGAAAACCATCACGTCAGCCCGATTCATCCGGAATACTTCGCGCTGCCCAAGAAGACACGTGACGCCGCGGGCGCCAAGAAGCTGATGGCCGAGGCCAAGCAGGCCGACTTCGAGCATGAACTGATCACCGTCGAGGACGATTGGCAAAAGAATACCGGCGACGCTATTGCCGGCCAGTTGCGCGACGCCGGGATCAAGGTGAAGCGCACCGTGCTGCCGGGTTCGACTTTCTGGAACGACTGGACCAAATATCCTTATTCCATGACCATTTGGTACATGCGCCCGCTTGGCGTCCAGGTGTTGGCGCTGGGCTATCGCACCGGCGAGGCCTGGAACGAAACCGGCTACTCGAATCCTGATTTCGACGCCAAGCTCAAGCAGGCTCTCTCGCTCATCGACGTGGAAAAGCGCCGCGAGGTCATGAAGGACATCGAGCAGATCCTCCAGGATTCGGGCGTCATCATTCAGCCGTTTTGGCAGAAGCTGTTCAGCCACATGAACGAGAAGGTGAAGAACTACGCTGTCCACCAAACCTTCGAGATGGATCTCCAGAACGTCTGGCTGAACGCCTGAGTTGCCAGCAGAGGACGCGTTGCAGGATTTCATGGACCGCAAGAAAGCCGACAGGCAAGATGCGTGGTACTGATAGCTTCCGTCAGTGAACAATCGGGGACACGCATGAAACTGCCACTTTTTGTTGCCGCGCTTTCGATGGCCTTGCCGGCGGCCGCGTTTGCCGGCCCTGCTGCCAACGCCGTGAAGTTCTTCTATGTCCCGTCGGTCAAATTCGAGGCCGATGCGCAATATCGCGACCGCTTCACCGCGCCGGTGACGAAACTGTTCGAACTGAACGACAACGCGGCAAAGAACCATCCGGATGAAGTTCCCTGCATCGACTTCGCCCCTGGTCTCGATGCGCAGGACTATGACGAGAAGACCGTGGCCAAGACGCTGACGCTGGCCGAAACGCTGGATGGCGACAGCGCCGAGGTGACGGCGACGTTCAGCCTTTTCCCGGAAGGCGATGATTCCAAACGCGAAATGGTCTGGTCACTCAGGAAGATCGATGGCCAGTGGAAGGTCGCCGACATCACCTCGAAGACCAGCGGCTGGACGCTGAGTGCGCTCGAATGTCTGGCCGGGCAGACCCCGGAGTGATGCCGTGCTCCGCTGCCGTCCCTGGGTTCTGGCGACTGCGTGCCTGCTGGCCGGATTGAGCAGCGCCGCCGCTCAGGGCCTGTTGGGCGCGTCGCCCGCAGACGCGCCGGCCGACAACGCGGCACCTCCGCCGGCAGAGCCGCCGGCAGAAAACGCACCGGCCGCACCCGTGCAGCCTGGCTCGCCGACGGCGGTGGTGAGGCCGTTCTACGAGCATGCCGGGCTCGAGGTCGATCCGGCTCAGCGGGGCCATTTCACCGATCCGGCGAAGTCGGTGCTCGACAAGAGCGATGCGCTGCGGAAGTCGGGGCAGGGCGAGTGCCTCGATCCCAACATGGCGCTCGACAATGCCGAATACGACGAGGCGGAGATCGACAAGAGCCTGAAGACCATCGAAGCGGTCAAGGGCGACCAGGCCAAGGTCGTTGTCGCTTTCGTCGCCTCCGGCAATCCGCACCGACTGGAATGGAAGCTCAAAAAGGTCGACGGCGACTGGAAGATATCGGACCTGCTCTCGGTGACAGGCGAATGGGCGCTCAGCCAATACCAGTGTGAGTGAGAACGGAACCGATGAAGATCAGCAACATCCGCGTCACCCACGTCAACGTCCCGCTCGATGCTCCGTTCTGGTGGACGGCTGGTCTCTACGGCGGCGCCTCGAAATCGATCATCGAGGTCGAGACGGACGAAGGCGTGGTCGGACTGGGCGAGGCGCCATGGTGGCATTTCGGCGAGGTGATCAAGGCCGAGATCGCGCCGGCGCTGATTGGCGCCGATCCGCTCGACATCGCCGACTGCGAGGCGCGCTGTGTGCCGCCCTGGCAGATCACCGCCAACACCGGCGAGAACGCAGCCACGGTGGCGTTCGGCGCCATCGAACTGGCGCTCTGGGATATAAGAGGCAAGGTCTTCGGCATGCCGCTCTATAAGCTGCTCGGCGGCGCGGTGCGCAAGGACATTCCGTTTTCGGAATATTTCGCCTTTCGCCCCGCTCAAGGCGGAGCCGGCGGCGAGATGACCGCCGAAGCGATCGTCGACTATTGTCTCGGCATGCGAGAACAGCACGGCTCGACGATCTTCGAGGGCAAGCTGATCATGGGCGATCCCGAGCTCGAGATCAGGACAGTGCGCATGCTGCGCGAGGCGCTTGGCGATAAGGCGCAGATCAAACTCGATTCCAACATGCAGTGGTCGCTGACCACAGCGCGCTGGGTACTGCGCGAGATCGAGCCGTTCAACATCCGCAATTACGAGGATCCGGTCGCGACCTTCGAGGAGATGGCAGCGCTGCGCCAGCATTCGCGCATTCCGTTCTCCACGCACATCCCGGATCTCAGACGGGCAGTCGCGCTCGGTGCGCCGGATTACTTCGTCTGCAATTTCGCAGCACTCGGCGGATTGTCGAAAACTCTGAAATTCATCGCCGCCTGTGAGGCGATGGGCAAGGGGTTCTGGTGCTATTCGAACGATCTCGGCATCATGACATCGGCTTATCTGCACGTCGTGGCGGCGACACCGTGGATCACCGAAGCATCGCAGTCGCTGTTTCGCTGGCAGATCGGCGATGTCATCAAGGACGGTCCTTTCCGCCAGACGGGCAATACGGTGCGCGTGCCGGAGGGTGACGGGCTGGGCGTCGAACTCGATCCGGCTGCGATGAAACGCTGGGCGGGCCACTTCGCCGAACACGGGCCGATGGGCCATTTCAGCGACCCGAACAATCCCGGCCGCTACCGGCGGCTCCCGCTCAACTGATGCAACGTATTTTCCTCAGAAACTCAGGCTCACCCGCGCCCGCGATAGGGGGCGACGCCGGTGTCGGGCAGCCACACACCTTCCGGCGGGGCGCCCGTCTGCCAGAACACGTCGATCGGAATGCCGCCGCGCGGATACCAGTAGCCGCCGATGCGCAACCACAATGGCTTGGTCGCGGCGATGATGCGGCGGCCGATCATGACGGTGCATTCTTCGTGGAACGCGCCATGGTTGCGAAACGAGGTCATGAACAGCTTGAGCGACTTCGATTCCACCAGCAGCGCATCGGGTGCGTAGTCGACGACGATATGGGCGAAGTCCGGCTGGCCGGTGACCGGGCAGAGCGAAGTGAATTCCGGGCAGGTGAAGCGAACGATGGCCGGCGGGCCGTCGCCGCGCGAAAATGGCACGGTTTCCAGGACTGCCGCTTCAGGGCTCTGTGGCGCCTCGACGTTGGTGCCGAGCTGGGTGAGGTTTTTCGTATCGGTCATGAGCAGGTTCCTTGCTGCATGTCGCCCAAAACTGCGCAGCGATTTTGGGATAGCGACATGCGTAAAAACAAAAATTTGCCGCTCATTAGCACAATTTGAAACAGCAGGAAGACGATGACTAACAACGACCCGCTCCTCCAGCCCTATCAGCTCAAGCATCTGACGCTGAAGAACCGGGTGATGTCGACCAGCCATGAGCCGGCCTATTCTGAGGACGGCATGCCAAAGGAGCGGTACCGGCTCTACCATGCCGAAAAGGCCAAGGGCGGCATGGCGCTGACCATGACCGCCGGCTCGGCGATCGTCTCGCGCGACAGCCCGGCCGCCTTCGGCAATCTGCATGTCTATGACGACCGCATCGTGCCGTGGCTCGCCGAGCTTACCGATGCCTGCCACGAGCATGACTGCAAGGTGATGATCCAGATCACCCATCTCGGCCGCCGCACCGGCTGGAACAAGGCCGACTGGCTGCCGGTGCTGTCGGCTTCGCCGGTGCGCGAACCGGCGCATCGCGCCTTTCCCAAGATTATCGAGGACTGGGATATCGAGCGCATCGTCGCCGACTACGCGGCGGCCGCCCAGCGCTGCCAGGCTGCCGGCCTCGACGGCATCGAATTCGAGGCCTACGGCCACCTGATGGACGGCTTCTGGTCGCCGGCCACCAACCAGCGCGACGACGATTTCGGCGGCTCGCTCGACAACCGGCTGCGCTTCACCGGAATGGTGCTCGATGCGGTGCGTGCCGCGGTCGGCGAAAAGTTCGTCGTCGGCATCCGCATGGTCGCCGACGAGGATTTCGAGAAAGGCCTGTCGAAACAGGAAGGCGTCGAAATCGCCAGGCGGCTGGCCGGCTCCGGCAAGGTCGATTTCCTCAACATCATCCGTGGCTCGATCGAGACTGATGCCGCGCTGACAAAAGTCATTCCGGTGACCGGCATGCGGTCGTCGCCGCATCTCGACTTCGCCGGCGAGGTGAGGGCGGCGACGAAATTCCCGACCTTCCATGCTGCGCGGATTTCCGACGTCGCCACCGCGCGTTACGCCATCGCCACCGGCAAGCTCGACATGGTCGGCATGACGCGCGCCCATATCGCCGACCCGCACATCGTCAAAAAAGTGATGGAGGGCCGCGAGCACGAGATACGTCCTTGCGTCGGTGCAACCTACTGCCTCGACCGCATCTATGAGGGCGGTGAGGCGCTGTGCATCCACAATGCGGCAACGGGCCGCGAGGCTGATATCCCGCATATCATCCCGAAAACCGAGGGACCGAAGCGAAAGGTGGTCGTGGTCGGCGCCGGCGCCGGCGGGCTGGAGGCAGCGCGGGTCGCCGCCGAGCGCGGGCACCAGGTAACGGTGCTGGAAGCATCGAGCCAGGCCGGCGGCCAAGTGCGGCTGGCAACGCAGAACCCGCGCCGCAAGGAATTGATCGGCATCATCGACTGGCGGTTGGCCGAGCTGGACCGGCTCGGCGTCGAGATCCGCTACGACACCTGGGCGGAGAAGGACGACGTGCTGGCGCTGTCGCCGGACGTGGTGGTGATCGCCACCGGCGGCCTGCCGCAGAACCCGCCTCTGACTGCGGGCGACGATCTCGTCACCTCGAGCTGGGACATCATGGCCGGCAGCGTCAAGCCGGCCGAGAACGTGCTGCTCTATGACGACAATGGCGGCCATCAGGGCATGGGTGCTGCCGAACTGATCGCCAACAGCGGCGCCAGGCTGGAGCTGGTTTCACCAGAGCGCTTCTTCGCGCCGGAAATGGGCGGCATGAACCATGTGCCTTACATGCGCGCCTTCCAGGAAAAGGGTGTCACGGTGACCATCAACACACGGCTGCGTTCGGTGCGGCGCGAGGGCAACCAGCTGATCGCCGAGCTCGCCTCCGACTTCGCTGATGGCTGGCGCGGAGAGCGCCGCGTCGACCAGGTGGTGGTCGAGCACGGCACGCTGCCGCTCGACGATCTCTATCTGGCGCTGAAGCCGCTGTCGAAGAACGCCGGCGCGATCGACTACGAAAAGCTGGTCAATGGCGGCGACATCTTTCCCGTGCGCAATCCTCACGCCGGTTTCGTGCTCTTCCGCATCGGCGATGCAGTAGCCTCGCGCAACATCCACGCCGCCATCTATGACGGCATCAGGTTCGGCTTGCGAATCTGAGGAATATTTTGGATTGATTGGTGGCGCGCAGCCGAACCTCCGTACGGAGAGCCACCACGGTACTTCGGCTCGTTCTGCGCGCCGCGCACGCCGCCGGCTTGCGGCCGGACACCGTACGATCTTGCGATTGCGGCAGGCCGCTCAAAACATCCTGGCGGTAGCCATGCAGAACACGGTGATGACCAGCAGCCCGCCGGCGATGCGTTCGCCTTTTGTCATCTTCGCGCGCAACTGGGTTTGCGTCGCCGCATCAGCGCCGGCCAACTGCCTGCTGGCGGAACCCACCAGTGCGCCCTGGACCCCGGCGGCAATCAAGGCAGTCAAGATGCCCAGCGCCAGGACCTTCTCCATCGAGCCGAAGGAGCCGTTGTGGAAGAAATACCAGAGCAGCAAACCCGTGAGGAAAACCACGCCGGCCGCGCCCATTTGCGGCCGGAAGAAACGTTCCGCCCGGATCTCCGGTTCGCGGGCAACCGCGATGGTGGTGCCGGCCCAGAACACACCCGCCATGACGTGAAGGCCGAGGACGATGATGTAGACATATTGCATGACCGCATTTCCTCTCTTGCCCACCGCTAACCATATGGATAGATATCAAATGATTAGATGTCAACGCATAAGCTCGAGCCGGTTCCATAGGCTTTGCCCTTGTTCTAGTGTCGGATCATGACGCCCTTTGACCGCCCGCCGATCGGGATGAATCTCGCCCGCACCGCCAAGCTGGTCGCGCAGGCTTTCGACGCTGCCCTGGTCGAGGCGGGGGGCACGCTGCCGGTCTGGGTGACTTTGCTGTCGGTCAAGTCGCGGGAGCTGGCCAACCAACGCGAGCTCGCCGGCATGATCGGTATTCGGGGCGCAACACTGACCCATCATCTCAACGCCATGGAGACGCAAGGCCTGCTGATACGGCGCCGCGATCCCGAAAATCGCCGGGTTCACCAGGTGGAGCTGACCCAAGCCGGAGAAGCGCTGTTCCTGAAATTGCGCACCGCCGCGTTAGCCTTCGACAAGCGGCTGCGGAAGGGATTATCCGACGACAGGTTGGCGGAGTTTGCACAGGTGCTGGCCGCGCTGCGGGCCAATGTCGAAGGTTAGAATTAGGCTAGGAAAACGCTATGCGCGAAATTTCGCTGAAGGATGCCAGGACTACACTCTCGGCGCTGCTCGATCAGGTCGTCGCGGGAGAACCGGCGGCCATCACGCGGCGCGGCCGCAAGCAGGCGGTCATTTTGTCATTTCAGGACTACGAAAAACTGGCGCGTGTGCCCAACATTGGACAATTGCTGGCAGCATTTCCCGGTGATGAGGATGACCTTCCGCCTCGGCTCATCAGGTCGGTTCGCAAGCCCGAACCATGACGGATCTACGCCCGGCTGCCCTGCAGCACCGTCAGCCTGGCCTTCTTGGGCGCCCGGGCCACCAGCCATTCGCGCACCCTGTCCGGTGGCATCGGGAAAGCGATGGAATAGCCTTGCACCTGGTCGCAGCCGATCGCCATCAGCGAATCGAGCTCCGCTTCGGTTTCGGCGCCCTCGGCGACGATCGAGATGCCGAGACCGCGGGCGAGCTCGGTGAGGGCACGCACGATCTTGGTGTTGCCGCTGTTCTCGTTGATGTTCTGGACGAAACGGCGATCGATCTTCAGCCGGTCGATCTCGTTTGGATTGACATGGCTGAGCGATGCGTAGCCGGTGCCGAAATCATCGAGCTCAAGATGGATGCCGGCGGCGCGGATGTGCCGCAGCTTTGCCGCGATACCGGTCTTCTCGTCATCGAGAATAACGGATTCGACGATCTCCAGCGATAGTTTGTGCGCGGGCAGGCCAGCCCTCTCCAGCGTACCGAACAGGAAGACTTCGAAATCTGTCTCGCGCAGCTCCGAGCCGGACACATTGACGGCGATCCGTCCGAAGGCGATGCCTGCGCGGTTCCATTCGGCTGCTTCGTCGATCGCCTTGGCAATAACGATGCGGCCGATCTCGGGCATCAAGCCGCATTTTTCTGCGATCGGAATGAACTCGCCCGGCGCGATCATGCCGCGCTCGGCATGCCTCCAGCGAACCAAAGCCTCGATGCCACTGATAGCGCCATCCGACAGCGACACCTGCGGCTGGAAATAGACTTCGAACGCCTTCTCAGAGATGGCGATCCTGATGTCGAGTTCGAGCTGCTTGCGATTATCAAGTTCGCGCCTCAGCTCATCGGAGAAGAACGACAAACTGCCGCCGCCCTGCCTCTTGGCTGAATAGAGTGCCAGATCGGCATGGACGAGCAGGTCCTGCGCATTGTCGGCGTCGACGGGGTAGACCGCAATCCCGGCACTTACGCCTGGATGGATCGTCGTGCCTTGGAAGATGACCGGCTCATTGAGTTTGGCCAGCATGCGTCTGGCGACGATATCGATGTCCGCGGTGCTGCCGGCGTCGTTGAGGACGACAACGAATTCGTCGCCTCCGAGACGCACGTTGAGATCCGACGTCCGGCAGGAATCGCGCATGCGCTGCGCGGCCACCACCAGCACATAATCGCCAGCGGCGTGGCCGAGCGTGTCGTTGATCTGCTTGAACCGGTCGAGGTCGAACTGCACTACGGCGACCCGCTCACGCCTTCGCTGCGCACCACTGATGAACGTATCGAAATGGTCGGTCAGGAAGGTACGGTTGTGCAGGCCGGTCAGCCCGTCATGCACGGCAATGAAGGCCATGGAATTGCGTGCATCGACCAGCTCGCGCGTCCGGCGCAAGATGGCATTCGACATCGGCCGGAAAATGAAAAGTGCCACCAGCAGGATGACGCCGATGGTCGAATGGAACAATGTGCGATGAAGATCGAGGAGCCTTTCGGAGCGCTGGTCCGCGTAGGCGCTGATGCGCTGGCCGAGTGCTGCGTAGCCCGACAATGTTGCGTTGGCAACGGAAGCGTCCAGATTAACGCGCTCCTCTCCGCCCTTGTAGCCGCCGCTGCCGGTCGTGTTGAGCCGCGATTCGAATGAAGAGATCAGACGCTCGCCGTTGGCGATAAGCCCGACCGAGAAATAGTCGAGATGGTACGGCTTGGCGAAAAGCACGCTCTCGATCGATTTCGGATCGAATCTTGCCGGCGACACCGGATCGGCGGCGGTCCGCTCGAGCAGCAGATCGTAGTTCTTCTCGAACTCCACTGTCGCTTGCTTGAGCGCGCTAACCAGGGCGTGCTGTTGATCGCGCGAGGCGCTGCCTGTTGCGCCGGCAAGGAAGACGATGCGCTGCGACAGGGCTTTTTGTGTGCTGACGATATCGAGCAGCGCCTGATTGTGCCGTTGGGTCGCCATCACCTGTTGCAGCAGGATGAAGGACGCCACTACCATGGCGGCTATGATCAGCAGAGCCAGCCAGTAGCCGGACTTGATCAGGAGTATAAGCCTGCCCGAAACGGCGTGCACCGGCTGCTGCGACATTTTCCGAGTCGGCCCTCTCGCCAACGAATTCTTGTGCGACAACCTTTGGCTTCAAAGTGTTAACAGCTTTGGGATGGCAACAGGCCGGCGGCGACGACCGTGGCGGGAAACCCGCAAAGTGGTTATTGCAATCTTTCGCGGCGCCTCTGCATTTGAACATCGTGGCCTCTGCCGTGCCATTGCCGCCACCGAAGCGGTCGCTTTTGCGATGGATTTTTCGTCCGCGCGGCGCGACAGTCCTCATCGATCTCAACAGGGCCTGATCATGACCGAAGCATTCCTTTCCCACATCGACAGCGAGCTTGAAGGACTGAAATCGGCAGGTCTCTACAAATCCGAGCGGGTGATAACCTCGACCCAATCGGCCGAGATCGAGGTGGGCGGCGAGAAGGTGCTGAATTTCTGCGCCAATAATTATCTCGGCCTCGCCGACAGCGCCGAACTGCGGGAAGCAGCCAAGCAGGCGCTCGACCGTTACGGCTACGGCATGGCGTCGGTGCGCTTCATCTGCGGCACGCAGGAAGAACACAAGCAGCTCGAGGCGACCATTTCTGATTTCCTCGGCATGGAGGACACTATCCTCTACGGCTCCTGCTTCGATGCTAATGGCGGCCTGTTCGAGACGCTGCTCGGCGAGGAGGATGCGGTCATCTCCGATGCGCTGAACCACGCCTCGATCATCGACGGCGTGCGGCTGTCGAAGGCAAAGCGCTTCCGCTACGCCAACAACGACATGGCCGATCTGGAGGCGCGGTTGAAAGACGCGAGCGACTGCCGGTTCCGGCTGATCGCCACCGACGGCGTGTTCTCGATGGATGGCACCATCGCCAATCTGAAGGGCGTCTGCGACCTCGCCGACAAATACGATGCGATGGTGATGGTCGACGACAGCCATGCAGTTGGTTTCGTCGGCAGGAATGGCCGTGGCTCGGCCGAACATTGTGGCGTCGAGGGCAGGGTGGACATCATCACCGGTACGCTCGGCAAGGCATTGGGCGGAGCGTCGGGCGGCTACACGTCGGGCAGGAAGCCGGTGGTCGACTGGCTGCGCCAGCGCTCGCGGCCCTATCTTTTTTCCAACACGCTGATGCCGGCGATCGCCGGCGCCTCGATAAAGGTCTTCGAACTGATCAAAGTCGGGGATGGATTGCGGAAGAGGCTCTACGACAATGCCGGGCATTTCCGGTCCGAGATGGGCAAGCTCGGCTTCACCCTGGCCGGCGCTGACCACCCGATCATCCCCGTGATGCTTGGCGATGCGACGCTGGCGCAGGAGATGGCGGCGCGGATGCTGAAGCGCGGCATCTATGTCATCGGCTTCTCGTTCCCGGTGGTGCCGAAGGGCCAGGCGCGCATCCGCACGCAGATGTCGGCCGCCCATTCCAGCGCAGACATCGATCGCGCGGTTGAGGCGTTCGCCGCAGTCGGTCGGGAACTCGGCGTGATTTCCTGAACGGCCGGAACCGAAAAGCGATTCCGGATCAAGAGGTTCAAGCGACTAAGGTTCTGGGGAACAAAAGAATGTCGAACATGATGAAGGCGCTGGTCAAGGCCAAGGCCGAGCCGGGCATCTGGATGGAAGAAGTGCCGGTGCCGGAGATCGGCCCCAACGACGTGCTGATCAAGATCAGGAAGACGGCGATCTGCGGCACCGACGTCCACATCTATAATTGGGACCAGTGGGCGCAAAAGACCGTGCCGGTGCCGATGGTTACCGGCCACGAATTTGTCGGAACCGTCGCCGATTTCGGTGCGGCGGTGACCGAGTACAAACTCGGCCAGCGCGTTTCCGGCGAAGGCCATATCGTTTGCGGCCATTGCCGCAACTGCCGGGCGGGCAGGGGGCATTTGTGCCGCAACACGCTCGGCGTCGGCGTCAACCGGCCGGGCGCCTTTGGCGAATACCTGGCGATCCCGCAGCACAATGTGGTGCCGATCCCCGACGACGTGCCCGACGAGATCGCGGCGATCTTCGATCCCTTAGGCAATGCTGTTCACACCGCATTGTCCTTTGATCTCGTCGGCGAGGACGTGCTGGTCACCGGCGCCGGGCCTATCGGCATCATGGGTGCACTGGTGGCGCAGTGCGTCGGCGCGCGAAAAGTGGTCATCACCGATATCAACCCGGTGCGCCTGGCACTGGCGAAAAAGCTTGGCGTTCAGCATGTCGTCGACGCATCGAAGGAAAAGCTGCGCGACGTGATGCCGGCGCTTGGCATGACCGAGGGCTTTGACGTCGGCCTCGAAATGTCGGGCGCAGCCCCTGCCTTCCGCGACATGATCGACACCATGAACAATGGCGGCAAGATCGCCATTCTCGGCATCGCGCCGACCGGCTTCGAAATCGACTGGAACAAGGTCATCTTCAAGATGCTGCATCTGAAGGGCATCTACGGCCGCGAGATGTTCGAGACCTGGTACAAGATGATTGCGCTGGTGCAGGGTCCTCTCGATGTCAGCGGCCTGATCACCCACCGCATCGGCATCGACGACTATGTTTCCGGCTTCGAAGCGATGAAGAGCGGCAATTCCGGCAAGGTGGTGATGGACTGGTAGGCGATCAGAAATGTTGGCGGGACAGCACCCCCCTCTGGCCTGCCGGCCATCTCCCCCTGTAAGGCAGGGCTATCGCATATGAGTGATGGCATTGATGAGATAGTCGTCGTTCCAGGCGCATTTCTTGATGCGATGGCTGATGGGAACTTTGGCAGCATCGGCGGCCTGAAGGATGTTTCTGGCGAGGCGATTGAGAAGGGCTGTGTTGGCGGGAGCATTGTCCTTGCGGGCACGGCTGAGATCCTCATCGAGATGGACATCGAGCATCCAATGCAGGCCGTTCTCGATCTGCCAATGAGCTCTGGTGAGGTCGAGCGCCCGCTGCGGCGACATGAGCGTGGAGGCCATGAACAGGCGCATCAAAGGTCTGGCCTGATCGCGCCGGCTGGTGATGCGGATGAAGGCCTGGTGGCCAGGCATCAGCGGCTCGGCCGCCGCCACGATCTCGGCCTGCCGCCACTCGTTGCGGCCGTGGCTGGTCTCGGTGCGCTCGGCAATGGAAGGGGTGGCGTCGGCCAGTTGCAGGTTGGCGCGGCGCAGCCAATGACGACGGTTGCCCTTCAGCGCAAGCAGGTAATCGCCACCTCTTTGGGTAATGGCCGCAGCCATGCGGGTGTGGCAGTGGAGCGCATCGGCGGTGACCAATCTGCCCGTAAGATCAATGAGTTCGACGACCTTGAGCGCGGCCTCGACTTCGTTCTCACCATCGCTCGGCGAGACTGCCGCCAGGCACAGCCGGGTCTCGGTGGCGAAGGCCGACACCGTCAACGGCGGACTGGCTGCCAAGCCCTTCTCGTAGGCCCGCCGCAAAGCCTTGCCGTCAAGCGACACCACCTCGGGGCGTCTCTCGGCTGGCTCGGGCGAAAGCTGCGGCAAAGGCAGCAAAGGCGCGACCGAAGGCCTCCGGGTCGAGCAGGCGCAGCAGCCGCGAGAAGGTGTCGTGGCTGGGGGCTGCGTCATAGTCGATCAGCCGCGACAGCGCCTGCTTGCGCTCCTGCGCGAACAGGGCAAATTCCGTCGCATTGCTGGCGCCGCACAGGCTTGCTGCGATCATCATCACGATCAGGTCGCCAAGCCGGTGCGTGGCGTTGGGCGCGCGTGGATCAGGCACCGCGCCAAAGTAGCTCTCAAGGCAGGAAATGGCAGTCGCTCCTTCGCTCACCTGCCTCTCCAAAGAATCCTTTCTCAGCCTAAACTCAACCCCAAAATCGCCATATGCGATTCCCCTGCCCTCAAGGGGGGAGATTGGCAGCTTCGCCGACATCGCTCTTCTTTGGAGATTGGCGAAAGCCGAAGCGACGTCCAATCTCCCCCCTTGAGGGGGAGATGTCCGGCAGGACAGAGGGGGTGTGAACGATCGCTGCGTAGCAGCTTTCACAGCTCCTTTCGTCGATCCGGCAACGCCATCTCCAGGGCCGCCACTCCGCTGACAACGGCCGCTCGCTGTTCCGTGCTCAGCCTCGCAAGCAATTCCAGCTCGAACGCTTTAGCCAGCGGCACCATCTCGCGATAGGCGACAAGGCCAGCTCGGGTCAGCGTCAGATGCTCGACCCGCCTGTCTTTTCCATCCGGTGTGCGAGTGAGCCAGCGGCGCCGTTCGAGCTCGGCGACGGCTCGCGAAACCTTGGTCTTGTGCATGGCCGACTGCTCGCCGAGTTCCGTCGCGGTCATGGTGCCGTGCTGGCCGAGCCCGGCCAGCGTGCGCCATTCGGGTCGGGTCAGGCCGTGACGGTCCTTGTATATCCTGGAGAATTCCCGGCTGACGGCATCGGCGAGACGGTAGAGCCGGTAGGGCAGGAAGCTTTCGAGTTCCAGGACGTCCATGATTTTGTATCCCGGCAGACGCCGTGGTTGATAGTTACATTTTCAATGGTTACAGATCAAACCAGTTTGGTCAATGCTTGAGTGCCGCAGCCATCGGAGGCGAGGAGCGCGCTCTGTCAGTATCCAGGGAGGATGCCATGGCCTATTCCTACATGCCGGGTTTCGGCAACGACTTCGAGACCGAGACTTTGCCGGGCTCGCTGCCGCAAGGACGCAACTCGCCGCAGCGGCCGGCCTACGGCCTCTACGCCGAGCAGCTTTCGGGCTCTCCTTTCACTGCGCCGCGCGGCACCAATGAGCGCTCCTGGCTTTATCGGATAAGGCCGAGCGTCAGGCATACCGGTCGCTTCAAAGCGGCGAATTATCCGCTGTGGAAAAGCGCGCCGAACGTCGGCGACCACCAGCTCGCTCTCGGCCAGTATCGCTGGAGCCCCGTGCCGATGCCGAAAGAGCCGACAGACTTCATCGCCGGCATGCGCTCGATCACCACCGCCGGCGACGTGCTCGGCCAGACCGGCATGGCGGCACATGTCTATGTCGCCAACCGTTCGATGGCCGACGACCATTTCTTCAACGCCGACGGCGAGTTGCTGGTCGTGCCCCAGGTTGGAGCCTTGCGCTTGATCACCGAGATGGGCGTCATCGAACTCACGCCAGGCGAGATCGCCGTGCTGCCGCGTGGCCTGGTGTTCAAGGTCGAACTGTTGGATGCCGAAGTGCGCGGCTATGTCTGCGAGAATTACGGCGCCAAGCTGACGCTGCCGGATCGCGGCCCGATCGGCGCCAATTGCCTGGCCAATCCGCGCAATTTCAAGACGCCCTGCGCCTGGTTCGAGGATAAGGACACGCCCTGTCGGCTGATCGTGAAATGGTGTGGCCAGTTCCATGTCACCGAGATCGATCATTCACCGCTCGATGTGGTGGCGTGGCACGGCAACTATTCACCCTACAAATATGATCTTGCGACGTTTTCCCCCGTCGGCGCGATCCTGTTCGATCATCCCGACCCATCGATCTTCACCGTGCTGACCGCGCCGAGCGGCGAGGAAGGCACTGCCAATATCGATTTCGTCATCTTTCCGCCGCGCTGGCTGGTTGCCGAAAATACGTTCCGCCCGCCGTGGTATCACCGCAACATCATGAGCGAGTTCATGGGCCTGATCCATGGTCAGTACGATGCCAAGGAAGAGGGCTTTGTGCCCGGCGGCATCAGCCTGCACAACATGATGCTGGCCCACGGACCCGATGCGCCTGGCTTCGAAAAGGCCTCGCGCGCGGAGCTGAAACCGGTCAAGCTCGCCAACACCATGGCCTTCATGTTCGAGACACGCTTCCCGCAGATGGTGACCCGCTATGGCGCCGAGCTCGAAACCCGGCAGGACAATTATATCGACTGCTGGGCCGATCTGAAGAAACGCTTCAACGGCACGCCCGAGGGCGACTGGTCTTGAGCGCCGTCGCATGATGGATCGTCTGGTGCTTCTTGGCTCCAAGGGTGGTCCGGCGCTCCGGCCGGGCGGACCGTGGCCGAGTTCATCGCTGCTGGAGATTGGCGGCCGCACCCTCGTCGTCGATTGCGGGCTGGGCGTAACGCGCGGGCTGACCGATGCCGGCGTCAGTCTGAAGGCGCTTGACCTGATCTTCATCACGCATTTGCATTCAGACCATGTGCTGGAACTCGGACCGTTGATCCACACCGCATGGACGGCCGGCCTGGGGACAAAGGTTACCGTATTCGGCCCGCCCGGCATCGGCTACTATTGGCAGCGCTTTTGCCAGGCGATGGAGTTCGACATCGAGATCCGCATCGCCGACGAAGGGCGGCCGGATCTCCGCGACCTGGTCTCGATTGTCGAGTTTGGTGAAGGCCAGGTGGCGGAAGAGCGCGGTCTCAAAATATCGGCCTTGCGTGTCGACCACCCGCCGGTGACGGACTGCTTTGCGCTGCGCTTCGAGCAAGCCGGGCAAAGCATCGTCTTCTCGTCCGATACGGCGTTCTTTCCGCCATTGGCGGATTTCGCCGAGGGCGCCGATGTCCTGGTCCACGAGGCCATGCTGGAAGAGGGTATCGAGCGGCTGGTCGCGAAGACGGGCAACGGCGCAAGGCTGAGGGAACACCTGCTTGCCAGCCACAGTTTTGCCGAGGAAGCCGGCCGCATCGCCAGTGATGCAGGCGTCAAAAGGCTGGTCCTCAACCACCTCATTCCCGCCGACGATCCCGAGATCGGCGAGGCCGACTGGATCGCCGCCGTCAGGAAAACATGGGCCGGCGACTTGACGATCGCCCGCGACGGCCTTGTTGTGGGGCTGGAGCATGATCCCGAAAAGTGGGAACCGGTTTTCGGACGAGATCATGCGTAGAACAAAAATCAAAGCAGCACCAAAGCTGCGCCAGGAGAGGAAACCGCATGAAGCTTGCCACCTTGAAGGACGGGACGCGCGACGGAAAACTCGTCGTCGTCTCGCGCGACCTGACGCGGTTTACCGATGCGTCGTTCCTGGTGCGGACGCTGCAGGCCGCGCTCGATGACTGGCGTCGGATCGCGCCGCATCTCGCTGCCATGGCCGAATCGCTGGAGAACAATGCGGTGCCGTCGGCTCGCTTTCACGAGCACGACGCCCATTCGCCGCTGCCGCGCGCCTACCAATGGGCCGACGGCTCGGCCTATGTGAACCATGTCGAGCTGGTGCGGAAGGCGCGCGGCGCCGAGATGCCGGCAAGCTTCTGGACCGATCCGCTGATCTACCAGGGCGGCTCGGACGCCTTCCTCGCACCGCGCGACCCAATCCGCATGATCGACGAGACCCTTGGCATCGACCTGGAAGGCGAGGTCGCCGTCATTGTCGACGACGTGCCGATGGGCGCTGGCCTCGACGAGGCGCGGGCAGCGATCCGGCTGGTCATGCTGGTCAACGACGTGACGCTGCGCGGCCTGACCGGACCCGAGCTTGCCAAGGGGTTCGGCTTCTTCCAGTCGAAACCGTCATCAGCCTTTTCGCCGGTTGCGGTGACGCCGGACGAACTGGGCGATGCCTGGGACGGCGGCAAGGTCAGCCTGCCGCTGCTGGTCGATCTCAACGGCAAACCGTTCGGCCGGGCGAACGCCGGCATCGACATGACCTTCGACTTTCCGGCGCTGATTGCCCATGCCGCAAAAACGCGGCCGCTGGCCGCCGGCACCATCGTCGGTTCGGGCACCGTCTCCAACAAGCTCGATGGCGGGCCGGGCAAGCCTGTCTCGGCGGGCGGCGCCGGCTATTCCTGTATCGCCGAGTTGCGTATGATCGAGACCATCGAAGCCGGCGAACCGAAGACGCCGTTTCTGCGCTTTGGCGATACCGTGCGCATCGAGATGAAGGACAGGGGCGGGCATTCGATCTTCGGCGCCATCAAGCAGAAGGTCGAGAAATACGAGGGGGCAAGAGAATGACAGGCGAGACATTCTATCTCCTGTGCGGTGTCTGGGCCCTTGTCATGCTGGCGATCTTCATCCAGGCGATCCGGCTGAGCTATCGCATCGAGGCGCGCTCGCCCGGCCTGACCAACCGCAGCGGCTTTCCGCGCAAGACGATGATGTTTCACACCGTCACCAACACGAACGTCGCGCGTGACCAGGAAACGCAAGGCATGCGGCGGCGCATGATCGGGCTGCTGCTGATTGTTCTCGCTGGATTCCTGCTAATGGGGGCAGGCTTGTCGTTGGTCCGGTCAGCTGCGTGAAGTCATGGACCTGCTGAACCATTTCCGCCGCATGGCGCGCAACAATCTCTGGTCGAACGACCGGCTTTATGGCGCCGTACTGCAGCTTAAGCCTGGTGAATTCGAAGCCGAGCGAACCAGCTTCTTCCCGTCGATCAAGGCAACGCTGAACCACATTCTGGCGGTCGATCACCTCTATCTCGATTTTCTCGAAGAGGGCGGCGTCGGCGCCGCGGCCTATGATGAGTTCTTGCGCTTCGACGAAGCGGACGCGCTCTTTGGCAAGCGGGCGGAGGCCGACCGGCGGCTGATCGCTTTTTGCGACCGCCTGTCGGCGGACGATCTCGAACGCCGCGTCGTCACTGATCGGCGCGAGGACGGCATGATACCGGAGCGGATCGGCGATTTGCTCGCCCATCTCTTCATCCACGACATCCATCATCGCGGCCAGGTGCACGCGATGCTGTCTGGCACCTCGGTGAAACCGCCACAACTCGACGAGTTCTTCCTCGATTACGATGTTAAGTTGAGGAAAGCCGAAGTCGAGCGGCTGGGACTGCGAGACCAACTGCTTGGCTAATTATGCCAAAGCCACATCGTAACTGGCGAAATGCGGGTCGGATGTAAGGATGGTGAGATTCTCCATTTGCGCCTGCGCAATCAGAAGTCTGTCGAACGGATCACCATGGTGGTGGGGTAGGCTGCCGACGGCGTTTGCGTGCTGGAAGGTTACGGCGAGCGGCTGAAATTGCATCCTTGGAAGCAGCGTTGGCAGGTCGTCCGGCGCATCGAGTTTTCTGATCGAGCGTTTGATGGCAATTTCCCAGACGCTAGCCGCGCTCGCGAACACCACCGCTTCCGAAGCCAGAATAGCGCGGTGGTGCTCGCTGAGACGCCGATCGTCCGAAATCGACCAGAGGATGATGTGTGTGTCGGCGAGAAACGGGCCGACCGTCATTTCACGTACTCATCCCACTCGGGACCGAGTTCATCAAAATCGTCCGCAATCCAGATCTTGCCCTTCAATGCGCCGATACGCGGCAGGGATTCGGCCACTGCCGGAGGTACGATACGCGCCGCCACCTTGCCGTGGCGTGTGAGCACGATCTCCTCGCCGGCTTCCGCACGGCTGACGAGTTCCGACAATTTGGCCTTGGCTTCGGCAATGGAAACATTCATGACTCGATCCTTTATGACCAGAATTTAGGTCATAACTGATCAAACCACAAGGCACCTCGGCCGAACTGGCTACGCTGCCTTGCCGTCCACCTTCAGCACGCCGCGCTTGATCTGGTCCTGCTCGATGGATTCGAACAGAGCGCGGAAATTGCCCTCGCCAAAACCTTCGTCGCCCTTCCTCTGGATAAACTCGAAGAAGATCGGCCCGATCACAGTCTTTGAAAAAATCTGCAGCAGGATCTTGGTCGTGCCGCCGTCGACGACGCCTTCGCCGTCGATCAGGATGCCGTGCCTTTTCATGCGCTCGATCGGCTCTTCATGGCCGTTCACGCGGGCATAAGACATGTCGTAATAGGTCTCGGGCGGGCCCGGCATGAACTTCAGGCCGTTGGCGGCCAGCCTGTCGGTGGCGCCGTAAATGTCGTCGGTGCCGACGGCGATGTGCTGGATGCCCTCGCCATTGTACTTCTTCAGATATTCGGCGATCTGGCTGGTCTCGTCCTTGGACTCGTTGAGCGGGATGCGGATCTTGCTGCAGGGCGAGGTGATGGCGCGGCTGACCAGGCCGGTGATCTTGCCGTCGATGTCGAAGAAATGGATCTGCTTGAAGCCGAACAGGTCGCGGTAGAAATCCCACCATTTGTCCATCTGGCCGCGATAGACATTGTGGGTCAGGTGGTCGAGATAATAGAAGCCGACGCCTTCCGGCCTGGGATCGCGCTCGCCCAGCCAGTCGAACTCGGCGTCGTAAGCCGAGCCCTTCTCGCCATAGGTTTCGATGAAATAGAGCAGCGATCCGCCGATACCGACGATTGCCGGCACGTCGAGCGACTTGCCGGCGCCTTCATAGGGCGTCGCGCCCTTGGCAACGGCGTGGTCGAAGGCATGCCTGGCATCGACCACCCGCCACGCCATCGAGGCGGCGCAAGGGCCGTGCTTGTCGACGAATTTCATCGCATGCGAGCCGGGTTCGGCATTGACGACATAATTGATGTCGCCCTGCCGCCAGACGGTGATGTCCTTGCTGCGGTGCTTGGCCACCGGCACGTAGCCCATGCGGGTGAAAAGCTCGGCGAGCTTTTCCGGCTCGGCATGCGCGAATTCGACGAATTCGAAGCCGTCGGTGCCGGCGGGATTGGTTTTGCTGATCTTGGCGGGCGGTGCGTCGTGCGGGAAGGGACCCATGGCATTGCTCCGAAATCTGGCCCGAAATCTGGCATTGGCCGCATCGGCCATATCTGAGCCCAATCATAGCGCGGAGCGAGTGCAAATTGCTTGCATTCAAACGCTTGAAATGTTCCGATCATGCGCAACTTGTGCATGACCGGGTCGAAATCCATGGATGAAGCGCGCATTGACCAGTTTGACCGCAAGATAATGGCTCTGCTGCAGGCCGACGCGCGGTTGACCAACAACGATTTGTCGGAACGAGTGAATCTGTCAGCGTCGCAATGCTCGCGCCGTCGCCAGCGGCTGGAGGAGGACGGTTATATCAAGGGCTACCGGGCGGTGCTCGACCGCGACAAGCTCGGCTTTTCCCTGGTCAACGTCATTTCGGTGACGCTCGCCACCCACAACCGCGACAATGCGCGGCGTTTCGGCGAATTAGTGGCGCGGCTGCCGCAAGTGCAGGAAGCGCACGCGCTGACCGGCGAGATGGATTATATATTGAAAGTGGTGACGCCGGACCTGAAGTCGCTGTCGGAATTCGTCAACAGCGTGCTGCTCCCGCACGAATCGGTGCAGCATGTGAAGACGGCGATCGTGCTGGAGACGTTGAAGGAGACCGGCGCGCTGCCGATCTGAGGGCGCGAACGTTCACCCCTTCGATTGCTGGATCAGCCCATAGAGATTGGTGCAGCGGGCGCCGGACCGGCAATAGGCGAACACCGGGCCTTCGAGTTCGTCGAGCGCCTCAGCCTGGTCCTCGACATTCTCGGCCGTGATCTGGCCGCTGATGACGGGGATGTAGCGGAAGGCGAGCCCGGCGCCCTCGACCGCCGCCTTGACGGTGTCGGCCGATGGCTGGCCGGGCTGCTCGTCGTCCGGCCGGTTGCAGATCACGCTCTTGAAGCCGGCGGCCTTGATGGTCGCGACATCCTCGGGCTGGATCTGGCCCGAGACCGAATAGTCCTCGCTGATCTGACGGTATTCCATGGCTGGGGTCCTCGCAATCTGGTTAGCGGCAGTCTTGCCACTCCCTGACCCGGTCGGCAATCCGCGCGAAAAGAAATCCATCCGCGCAGATAGAGATTTCGATGCCGGAAATCCAGCCGGGCTAACGCCGCATGTCGCCAGGACGCATCATGCGCCAGCCCGGCTGGATGAACCGGATCGGTCGGCTCAGCTGCCGAGGATCGCGCCTTTGATCTGGGCGATGTTGTTGTGCATCAGGTCGATATAGGTCGAGGCCGGGCCGTCGGGCTGTGAGAGCGCATCGGAATAGAGCGTGCCGCCCACCTTGATGCCGGTCTCGCTGGCGATCTGCTCGATCAGCCGCGGATTGGTGATGTTCTCGACGAAGATCGCCGCCGCCTTGTCCTGTTTCACCTGGCTGACCAGCTTGGCGACGTCGGCGGCGGAGGGCTCCGACTCGGTCGACACGCCTTCCGGGGCCAGGAACGTCAAGCCGTAGGCCTGCTCGAAATAGCCGAAGGCATCATGCGAGGTGATGACGACGCGCTTCTCTTGCGGGATCGACTGGATCGCTGCCTGTACCTCGCCCTCGAGCGCATCGAGCTTTTGCGTATAGGCGGCTGCATTGGCCTTGTAGCTGTCGCAACCCGCAGCGTCGGCCGTGCAGAAGGCGTCGGCGATGTTCTTCACATAGATCTTGGCATTGGCGATCGACTGGAAGGCGTGCGGATCGGTTGCCGTCTCACCATCGGCGTGGGCGTCGGCCTCGGCGAATTCGGGCTTGAAATTGATCGGCGTGACGCCCTTGGTCAGCACGGCGACGGTCGCCTTGGTTGCGCTGGCGTCGACCAGGCGCTGCAGAAAACCTTCGAAATGCAGGCCGTTGACCAGCACGATGTCGGCCTTGGCCATCGCCACCGCATCGGCTGGGCTCGGCTCGTAGACATGCGCATCCCCGTTCGGCCCGACGATGGTGGTCAGATCGATCCGGTCGCCGCCGACATTCTTGGCGAAGTCTCCGATGATGGTGAAACTGGCGACCACTTTCAACGGCTCCGCGAAAGCCGAAGATGCGCCAAAGGCGGTTAATGTTATAACGCTCACGGCCAAAGCGGCGCGGATCGATTTCAGCATGGACAAGTCTCCTTCGTTGGGATCAGGCAGTTCTGTGGCGGTGATGGATGATGCGGGCGCGCAGGATGCCGCGCGTCCCGAACAGGATCGAGGCGAAATAGACGACGCCGGCGGACAGGATGATGGCCGGGCCGGAGGGCAGCGACGCATGATAGGACAACAGCAGCCCGGCAATGCAAGAGGCAAAGCCGATCACTGTCGCCAGCACGCACATCGGCTCGACGCGCGAGGTCCAGAAGCGGGCCGCCGCTGCCGGCAGCATCATCAGCCCGACCGACAGCAAGGTGCCGAGCGCCTGGAAGCCGCCGACGAGGTTGAGCACGACGAGGCCGAGAAAGATGAAATGCACCGGGCTGCCCATCCGGCTGACCGAGCGCAGGAACAAGGGGTCGAGGCATTCGGCGACCAGCGCTCGCCAGAAGATGGCGAGGCTGACCAGCGTCACCACGACGATGCCGCCGATCAGCGTCAGCGCCTCGTTGTTCAGCGCCAGCACGGTGCCGAAAAGCACATGCATGAGATCGACGCTGGAGCCGCGGATCGACACCATAAGCACGCCGATCGCCAGCGAAATCAGATAGAAGGCCGCCATCGAGGCGTCCTCGCGCTGGATGGTGAAGCGCGAGACGGCGCCGGCGCCGAGCGCCACGATGATGCCGGCGATCAGTCCGCCGATGGTCATCGGCAGGATCTCCAGGCCATAAAACAGGAAGCCGGCGGCAGCACCCGGCAGGATGGCATGGGCCATGGCGTCGCCGGACAGGCTCATGCGCCGCAGCATCAGGAACACGCCGACCGGGCAGGCGCCGAGCGACAGCATCATCGAACCGGCGAGCGCCCGCTGCATGAAGGCGTAGTCGGCAAACGGGGCGACGAAAAGACCGTAAAGCACGTCCATCATGCCGCCCTCGGCCCGGAGCCGTGATGATGGTCATGGCTATGCTCGTGGCTGCTGTGATCGTGCACACTGTGATCATGCTCGCCAGGCTCGCACCATGGCGCGTTGTCCTCCCAGGCTTCGTGGAAGCGGCGCGCGCGCAACAAATTCTCCGGCCGCAGCGTCTCTCTGGTCTCGCCCCAGGCGACCGGCTGGCGCGCCAGGAGCAGTGTTTCGGGGAAATTCTGCCGCACCAGGTCGAGATCGTGGACGACCACCATGATCGTACGCTCCTCGCCATGCCAGCGCTTGATCAGTGCGATCAGGTCGCCGACGGTCTTCGTGTCGACGGCATTGAACGGCTCATCGAGCAGGATGAGCTCGGCATCCTGCAACAGCACGCGGGCAAACAGCGTGCGCTGCAGCTGGCCGCCCGACAACGTGTCGATCGGCCGCTTCTCGAAACCGCCGAGGCCGACGGCCATCAGCGCCTTGCTGACCGAGTCGCGATCTTCCCTGGTATAGCGGCCGAGCATGCCACGCCGCGGCCACAGGCCAAGCGAAACCAGGTCGACGACCCGGGCCGGAAAGGAGCGGTCGAGCTCGGACTGCTGCGGCAGGTAGGCGGCGCGCACGCCGGGCGCCCGGATCACCGCGCCGGCCATCGGCTTCAGGACGCCAACGATGCCCTTCATCAGCGTCGACTTGCCGGAGCCGTTGGCGCCGACGACCGCCGTCAAGGACCCCTTGCGGATCGTACCATTGAGGTGGTGGATCGCAGGATGGCTGTTATAGCCCAGCGTCAGGTCGCGGAAGGTCAGGCAGGTTTGGCTCATGTGACGATCCATGGGGCGACGATCGGTGCTGCAGGGGCGGATTCGATATGTGATGTTATTACATTAGTCAACAAGCCAATCGGGCGGAATTGCGGCCGGGCCGTCATGTTGTCCGCTTTGGCTTGGCTCAAGAGGTTCCGCTCGAGCGGCCTTGCTCGAAGCCAGCAGCGATCCTAAACAGGCGCAGCCGACAAGAGAAAGCCGGACAAGAGAAGGAATATCCAATGAGCATTCGTCGCATCGATGTGGGCCCGCGCATGAGCCAGATCGTGATCCACGGCAACACCGTCTATTTGGCCGGTCAGGTCGGCAAGCCGGGTGGAAACGTCGGCGCCCAGACAAAAGACATTCTGGCGGCGATCGACGAATTGCTGGCCAAGGCCGGCACCGACAAGACCAAGATCCTGCAGGCGATCATCTGGCTGGCCGACATGAGCACCTTTGCCGAGATGAACGCCGAGTGGGACAAATGGGTACCGCAGGGCAACACGCCGGCCCGCGCCACCGGCGAGGCCAAGCTTGCCGGACCGGAATATCTGGTCGAGATCATTGTCACCGCGGCGATTTGAGCAGCTCCGTAGGTTCCCCCTCATCCGGCCGCTTCGCGGCCACCTTCTCCCCGAGGGAGAAGAGACTGGCGCTGGCACCAGCGATCTCCTCTCCCCTCGGGGAGAGGTCGGATTGCCCCGAATGCTCTTCGCAATTCGGTCGGCAATCCGGGTGAGGGGGTCTGACCCTCAGTTGAAATGCTCACCCCTGCGACGGCGTGAACCGCGCCACCAGCGTGTGGCTCTCGGCCGCGTAGGTGAACCGGACATGGGTGACGGGGTGCTCGGCGCTCCATGTTCGCCGCTCGATCACCAGGCACGGCGCGCCGGTCGCGATGTCGAGAGCCGCCGCGATATGCTTGTCGGCTGCAACCGCGCGGATGCGATGCTCGGCCGCACTCCATGGCACACGGCCGATCAGCCACGGACCGGGCGCCGTGTCGAAAAACGCCTCTTCGGCGGCCTCCGGCACGGCAGCCAGGTTGATCAGCCGCTGCTCGTGGGCGAACGGCCGGTTGCCGGCGAAATGCCGGCATTCCAGCGCCAGCACCGGCCCGGCGACGTCGAGTTCCAGCAGGGCGCGATCGTCGGCACTGCTGCGCCTTCTGCTTCCCGCCACGCGCTCGTAGCGGTAGGGCAGGCCAAGTGCCTCGACCTCGATTCGGATGTCGTGGATTTCGAGAACGGCCGCCTGCGATTGCGGCCGGCGGACAAAACTGCCGGAGCGACGCCGGCGCTCGATCAGCCCGGCCTTGGCCAATTGCGACAGCGCCTTGTTCACCGTCATGCGCG
This sequence comes from Mesorhizobium sp. M1399, assembly GCF_040317735.1. Classification (NCBI taxonomy): domain Bacteria; kingdom Pseudomonadati; phylum Pseudomonadota; class Alphaproteobacteria; order Hyphomicrobiales; family Phyllobacteriaceae; genus Mesorhizobium; species Mesorhizobium sp. M1399. The sequence goes on along the minus strand of NZ_JAMYKZ010000013.1, from coordinate 40,917 downwards.
AACATCTGTATTCTTCCGTCAGTTCATGCTCGAACGGAATGCGGTGGCCGGGCGCCCAGGCGCCGGACAGGATCCGTTCGCTGATGTCCGACAGGATGCGCCGGTGTAGCGAAAGGGCCTCGCCGCCGTCCGCGCTTCCAGAATCCGCGCTTATCGCCTCGATCATGCTCATGCCGAAAGCGCCGTCATCACCTTGCGGAAGCGCTCGGCAATGGCATCGCGTCTTGCATGCCTGCCGTCGCTGACCAGTTTCCTGCCATGCACCCAGACGCAATCGATCTTGGTGCCGTTGGCAAAAATCCAGGCGTCGAGGATCGCATCACCTGCCTTGCCCGCCAACGATGGATGCTTGCCGTCGAGCGAGACGAGATCGGCCGAGGCACCGGCAGTGATCCGCGAGGCGCCGGCGCCCAGCGCGGAACTGCCACCCTCGAGCGCCGCATCGAACAACGCGCGACCGGTCGATCCGCCGGCCACCGCCAGCACGTTGCGGGCGCGGTGGGCGAGGCGCTGCGAATATTCGAGCTGGCGCAACTCGTCGGGCAGGCCGATCAGCACGTTGGAATCCGAGCCGATGCCGAAGCGGCCGCCATGCTGCATAAAAAGGGGCGCGGCAAAGGTGCCGTCGCCGAGATTGGCCTCGGTGATCGGGCAGAGGCCGGCAACGGCGCCGCTTTTCGCCATATCGGTCGTCTCGGTGTCGGTCATGTGGGTGGCGTGGATGAGGCACCAGCGCTGGTCGACCTTGGCATTGGCAAGCAGCCATTCGACCGGCCGCGCCCCGAACCAGGCAAGGCAGTCCTCGACCTCCTTCATCTGCTCGGCGATGTGGATGTGGATCGGCCCCTCCGGCGCCATCGCCGTGATGTTTTCCAGTTCCTCGGGTGCCACGGCACGCAGGCTGTGTGGGGCCACGCCGACGACAGCCTGAGTCGACGCGCGAAGGGATTCGCGGCTTTTCTCAACAAGCCGCGAGAACTGGTTCACATCGTTGATGAATCGCCGCTGGCCTTCATTTGGCGCAGCGCGGTTGAAAGAGGAATGCGCGTAGAAGACGGGCAGCAAAGTCAGCCCGATGCCTGTCTCGGACGCTGCGGCAACGATGCGCTCCGCAATCTCGGCGATATTGGCATAGGGCCGCCCGTCGCGGTCGTGGTGCAAATAGTGAAACTCGCCGACGCGCGAGAACCCGGCCTCCAGCATCTCGACATAGAGTTGCGCCGCGACCGCCTCGACCTGGTCCGGCGTCATCGACAGCGCGAAACGATACATCACCTCGCGCCAGCTCCAGAAACTGTCGGCGGAAGGGCCGCGCAATTCGGCAAGGCCGGCCATGCCGCGCTGGAAGGCATGGCTGTGCAGGTTCGGCATGCCGGACAAAAGGATAGAATGGCGCTCGTCGCCAGGCAGAGGCGAGGTATCCGCCTCGACCGTTGCGATCTTGCCGTCGGAGACTACGATCCGCACATCGCTGCGCCAGCCGTCGGGCAGAAGTGCCTGTTCCGCAAAAATCGCCGTCACGTCTTTCTCCAAATCCCGGTTGGCCATGTGATGATAGCGCTTGCAGTGCCTTTTGATATGTATATACATAATAACTCCCGATTGAAACGGAAAAGATGATGGCTGGAGAGAGCAAAAACCGGGCACGGGAGCTTCGCCTTTGGCGCAATGCGCGCCTCGCGACCATGGCTGATAGCAGCGCCGGGTTAGGCGTCGTCGAGCACGGTGCAATCGCCGTGCGCAACGGCCGGATCGTCTATGCCGGGTCGGAAGCCGACATGCCGGCAGCGCTCCGCCCCAGAGCACTTGGCAAAGACGCCGAGGCGACCGACTGCGAAGGCCGCTGGATCACGCCTGGCTTGATCGACTGCCACACCCATCTGGTCCATGCCGGCAACCGTGCCAATGAATTCGAGATGCGGCTGGCCGGCGCCACCTATGAGGAGGTCGCCAAGGCCGGCGGCGGCATCGTTTCCTCGGTCAAGGCACTGCGCGCCGCGAGCGAGGACGAGCTGGTCGCCCAGTCGCTGCCACGCCTCGACGCGCTGATCGCCGAAGGCGTCACCACCGTCGAGATCAAATCCGGCTACGGTCTCGACCTCGAAAACGAGAAGAAGTCGCTGCGCGCCGCGCGACGGCTGGGCGGTGAGCGGCCGGTGACGGTCAGAACCACTCTCCTCGGCGCTCATGCGCTGCCGCCCGAAGCAAAAGGCGACAAGGACGCCTTTATCGATCTTGTCGCCAACGAGATTTTGCCGGCCGTCGCTGCCGAGGGCCTGGCCGATGCCGTCGACGGCTTTTGCGAAGGCATCGCCTTTTGGCCGGAGCAGATTTCTCGCGTGTTCGATGCGGCCAAGGCGGCGGGCCTGCCGGTCAAGCTTCATGCGGACCAGCTGTCCAATCTGCACGGCGCGGAACTTGCGGCACGCTATGGTGCGCTATCGGCCGATCACCTCGAATATACCGACGAGGCGGGCGCGGCGGCGATGGCGAAGGCAGGAACCGTGGCGACCATCCTGCCCGGCGCCTACTACTTCATCCGCGAGACCAAGAAGCCGCCGATCGCCCTGTTTCGCCAGCATGGCGTCAGGATGGCCGTTGCCACCGATAACAATCCCGGCACCTCGCCGCTGACCTCGCTGCTGCTGACCATGAACATGGCGGCGACATTGTTCGGCCTGACCGTCGATGAATGCCTTGCCGGCGTTACGCGCGAGGCTGCCCGCGCGCTCGGGCTGCTTGGACAGACCGGCACGCTGGAAGCCGGAAAATCCGCCGATCTGGCGATCTGGGACGTCGAGCGCCCGGCCGAACTCGTCTACCGCATGGGCTTCAATCCGCTGCATGCCCGCATCTGGAGGGGACAATGACCGAACTCAAGCTCAGGCCAGGCAATGCCACGCTGGCCGATTGGCGCGCCATCTATCGCGGCGCCGCACTGAGGCTCGACGATGCCTGCCGGCCGAAGATCAAGGCCAGCGCCGAGGCCGTCGCCAGGATCGTTGCCAAGGGCGAGCCGGTCTATGGCATCAACACCGGCTTCGGCAAGCTGGCCAGCGTGCGCATCCCCGCCGCCGACCTCGAGACGCTGCAGCGAAACATCGTGCTGTCACATGCCGCCGGCGTCGGCGAGCCGATGCCGGTGGCAATTTGCCGGCTGATGATGGCGCTGAAGCTGGCCAGCCTGGCCCAGGGCGCCTCCGGCGTGCGGCCGCCGACGATCGAGCTGCTCGAGGCGATGCTGGCCAACGACGTTATTCCCGTGGTGCCGGCGCAAGGCTCGGTTGGAGCTTCCGGCGACCTCGCGCCGCTGTCGCACATGACCGCGGTGATGATCGGCGTCGGCGAATGTTTTACCCCGCATGGTCGCTTTCCCGCCAAGGTCGCCTTCGTTTCGCACGGCCTGGAGCCGGTGACATTGGGCGCCAAGGAAGGCCTGGCGCTGCTCAACGGCACCCAGTTTTCGACCGCCTATACGCTGGCAGCTTTGTTCGAGGCGGAAGTGCTCTACCAGTCGGCACTGGTCGCCGGCGCGCTGTCGACCGATGCCGCCAAGGGCTCCGACGCGCCCTTCGATCCACGCATCCATCTGCTCAGGAAACATCGCGGCCAGATCGAGACGGCCGAGGCGTTGCGCAATTTGATGGCCGGCAGCGCCATCCGTGAATCGCACCGCGTCGGCGACGAGCGCGTGCAGGACCCATACTGCCTGCGCTGCCAGCCGCAGGTGATGGGCGCAGCACTCAGCGTGCTGCGTCAGGCCGCCGATACGCTCGGCACCGAGGCCAATGGCGTCACCGACAATCCGCTGATCTTTGCCGAGGACGACACAGCGCTTTCTGGCGGAAATTTCCACGCCGAGCCGGTGGCCTTCGCCGCCGACATGATCGCGCTCGCCGTCTGCGAGATCGGCTCGCTGTCGGAACGCCGCATCGCCATGCTGGTCGACCCAGCGCTGTCGGGCATGCCGGCCTTTCTGACGCCCAAGCCGGGTCTGAATTCCGGTTTCATGATCCCGCAAGTGACAGCCGCGGCGCTCGTCTCGGAAAACAAACAAAAGGCCTATCCGGCCAGCGTCGATTCGATCCCGACCTCGGCCAACCAGGAAGACCATGTCTCGATGGCGGCGCACGGCGCGCGCCGGCTCATCGGCATGGTCGAGAACGCGACGGCCGTCATCGGCATCGAATTGCTGGCCGCCGCGCAAGGCTGCGATTTCCATGCCCCGCTGGCCTCGAGCGCGGCGCTGGAGGCGGTGCGCCGGCTGGTCAGGGCAGAGGTGCCGCATCTCGACAACGACCGGCACTTCCATCCCGACATGGAGAAGGCCATCGCCTTGGTACGCAGCGGCGCGGCGGTGGAAGCGGCAAGCGCGGTAAAGCTGCCGGGAGTGACGTCGTGAGACTGTACGCCGCCACAGCTCGGACGTTGGCGAAACCCTCGACGCCAGCTGATCTCCCCCCAAGTGGGGGAGATGTCCGGCAGGACAGAGGGCGGCGCTGTCCCGCCAACCTCAGCCCGGCAATACCGAAATTTTCAAAGTCAAAAACAAAAAACCCGCCTCGAGGGCGGGTCGTCGGTGACAATCATCACCATACCCATATTAGTAGCATAGCTGCCGGCACAAAGCAAGAACAAAATACGACACGGCCGGCAAAAAGCGAGGTCGGTGTTCACGGACAATTGCAAGGTCGCGTTCTGCCGCGCCCCCCTCTGCCCTGCCGGGCATCTCCCCCACGAGTGGGGAGATTGGCCGTTACACTGGCTTTCGCCAATCTCCAACGTTGCAGGACTGAGCGAGGCGCCGCAGCTGCCAATCTCCCCCCCTGTGGGGGAGATGCCCGGCAGGGCAGAGGGGGGCGCCGTAGAGCTCCAACGCGCGGAGACTTCTCATGACTTGGCTCACCGTCACCCGAGGCACGGCACCCCTGCTGGTTTCGATCCCGCATACCGGCATCGATCTGGCCGGCCTCGACAACCGACTTATCTCGCCCTGGCTCGGCCGCCGTGACGCCGACTGGTGGATCGACAAGCTTTATGATTTCGCCGAGAGCCTTGGCGCGACGGTGGTGCATACGGCGATCTCGCGCACCGTCATCGACGTCAACCGCGATCCGTCTGGCGTTTCGCTCTATCCCGGCCAGACGACGACTGGGCTCTGCCCGACCGAGACCTTCGACGGCGATCCGCTCTACCGCGAAGGCGAGGAGCCGGGGCCGTCTGAGATCGACGAACGCCGCGAAAAATTCTTCGTGCCCTATCATGCCGCGTTGCAGGCCGAGATCGACAGGCTGCGCGCTTTGCACGGGAAGATCGTCGTCTATGACTGCCACTCGATCCGTTCGGTGCTGCCGCGCCTGTTCGAAGGCAAATTGCCGGTCTTCAATCTCGGCACCAATGACGGCAAGAGCGCCGATCCGGCGTTGCAGGAGAAAGTCACGCAGATTGTCGCAGAAACCGGCGAGAGCTTTGTCGTCAACGGCCGCTTCAAGGGCGGCTGGATCACGCGTCATTTCGGCCAGCCGCAAGCCGGCGTCCACGCGCTGCAGATGGAGCTCTCCAACCGTGGCTATCTGCGCGAGCCCGAAGGCAAGGGCGAACCGGATAACTGGCCGGTGCCTTACGACGCCGAATTCGCAGCGCCGATCCGCGTCACGCTGAGAAAGATCCTGGAAACGGCGATCGCCTGGGCTGAACGCTGACGCACGGCGCACCTCACTCGAAAGGGACAATCATGACCGATCCTCGCCACAATATCCGTGAAGTGCGCAGCCCGCGCGGCAGCGAGCTCAACGCCCGCACCTGGCTGACGGAAGCGCCGTTGCGCATGCTGATGAACAATCTCGATCCGGACGTCGCCGAAAATCCCAACGAACTGGTCGTCTATGGCGGCATCGGCCGGGCGGCGCGCACCTGGAACGATTTCGACCGCATCGTTGCCTCGCTGAAGACGCTTGCCGACGACGAGACGCTGCTGGTGCAATCCGGCAAGCCGGTCGGCGTGTTCCGCACCCATGCCGATGCGCCGCGCGTGCTGATCGCCAATTCGAACCTCGTGCCGCACTGGGCGACATGGGAGAAGTTCAACGAGCTCGATAGAAAAGGCCTTATGATGTACGGCCAGATGACGGCCGGCTCATGGATCTACATCGGCACGCAAGGCATCGTGCAGGGCACCTACGAGACCTTCGTCGAGGCAGGCCGTCAGCACTATGGCGGCAATCTCAAAGGCAAATGGATCCTGACCGGCGGCCTCGGCGGCATGGGCGGTGCCCAGCCGCTCGCCGCGGTCATGGCCGGCGCCTGCTGCCTGGCGGTCGAATGCGATCCCGACCGCATCGATTTCCGGCTGCGCACCCGCTATGTCGATGAGCGCGCCGACACCCTCGACGAGGCGCTGGAGAAGATCGAGCGCTGGACCAAAGCCGGTGAGGCGAAATCGGTCGGCCTGGTCGGCAACACCGCCGACATCGTGCCGGAACTGGTGCGGCGCGGCGTACGCCCCGACATCGTCACCGACCAGACCTCGGCGCATGACCCGCTCAACGGCTATCTGCCCAAGGGCTGGTCGCTGGCCGAATGGCGCGAGAAGCGCACCAGCGACCCGAAGGCGGTCGAAAAGGCTGCCCGCGCGTCGATGCGCGAGCATGTCGAGGCGATGGTGGCGTTCTGGAACGCCGGCGTGCCGACGCTCGACTACGGCAACAACATCCGCCAGGTGGCGAAGGAGGAGGGGTTTGAGAATGCCTTTGCCTTCCCGGGTTTCGTGCCGGCTTATATCCGTCCGCTGTTTTGCCGCGGCATCGGCCCGTTCCGCTGGGCAGCACTTTCCGGCGATCCCGAGGATATCTACAGAACCGACGCCAAGGTGCGCGAGCTGACTCCTGGTAACACCCATCTGCACAACTGGCTCGACATGGCGCGTGAGCGCATCGCCTTCCAAGGGTTGCCGGCCCGCATCTGCTGGGTTGGCCTTGGCGACCGCCACCGGCTCGGCCTCGCCTTCAACGAGATGGTCGCCAGCGGCGAACTGAAGGCACCGGTGGTCATCGGCCGCGACCACCTCGATTCCGGCTCGGTCGCCTCGCCGAACCGCGAGACGGAGGCGATGAAGGACGGCTCCGATGCCGTCTCCGACTGGCCGCTGCTCAACGCCTTGCTCAACACCGCGTCCGGTGCCACCTGGGTGTCGCTGCACCATGGCGGCGGCGTCGGCATGGGCTTTTCGCAGCATGCCGGCATGGTTATCGTCGCCGACGGCACGCGTGAGGCGGCCAAGCGCCTTGAGCGGGTTCTGTGGAACGATCCGGCGACGGGCGTCATGCGTCACGCCGACGCCGGCTACGACATCGCGATCGAGTGCGCCAGGGAGAACCAGCTCAACCTGCCCGGCATATTGGGCTGAGCGCGCCTTGCGCATCCTTCGGGCCTCGGAATACCGGTCGATGCCGTGGAAGAACGGCGGCGGCGTGACGACGGAGATTGCCGTCTCGCCGGCAGGTGCTGGGCTCGACGATTTCGACTGGCGCGTCTCGATGGCGCTGGTCGAGGGCGGCGGCCCGTTTTCCGGCTTTCCCGGCGTCGACCGGACTTTGGCCTTGCTGGAAGGCGAGGGCATGGTCCTCGATATCGCCGGCCGGCCGCCGGTCGAAATCACCAAGGCTTCCGCACCGCTTGCCTTTCCGGCCGACGTGCCAACGCAAGCGACGCTGATCGCCGGTCCGATCACCGACCTCAACGTCATGACCCGCCGGACCCGGGCGATCCACCAGATCGAGCGCCTGTTGATTTCGGCTCCGACGAAAATCCGGTTTGGAGCCGATGAAACACTCATCCTGTCCCTCGACGGCGAGCTTAGGGTGGCCGGCGCCGCGCCCGTGCAACTGGGGCCGCTCGATGCGCTGTTGCTCGGGCCGCAAGCGCCGGAACTGCGCCTTGATCCCGTCCGGCCGGCGATGCTGTTCGTGATCCGCATCGATCGCATTGCCGGCAACGATTAACGCCTGTTTCCAAACATGATCGAGACGCCGGTCAAATATTGCGTAAGCTGGTCCCTGCATCACGAAAAAGCCTGAATCTTCCGCCGATCAGAAGCCGAAACGATGCTCGGAGGCGCTCGCCTGGAAGTTGTCGAAAGACGACACCTTGTCGTGGTGCGGAAACAAACATTCGGCCAAGTGTTGCGATGCAACCAATTGCATTTGGACCGGTTTTAGGGACATTGCCGTGGCGGTGACGCCGCACTGCGTCCCCAACACGGAACCTTAGATGAATATCCAGACCAATCTCGCACAGATCGAAAAGACGAGCGCCAGCTTCCCGGCTGTCACCGACGAGCCGATACGCTCCCATTTCCTGACGGAAGATCGGCTGCGCGCGTTGGGCGCAGCCCTTGCCAATGGCGATGCCAAGGATTTGTTCGGGCTGACGCCTTTCGATTTTCAGGCGCGCATCCGCGACAGCGCCAGGAAGATTCTCGATGTCTACCGTTCCACCAACGCTGCCCAGGCGAGGGGCGAAACGATCACGCCCGCGGCACAGTGGCTGCTCGACAACAACTACCTGGTCGAGGAGACCATTTTCCAGGTCAAGCGCGACCTGCCGCGCCGCTTCTATCGCCAGTTGCCGACGCTGAAACTGTCCGACGGATCCAGCGTGCCGCGCGCGTTGGCGGTCGCATGGACCTATGTCGCGCATTCCGACAGTTCCGTCTCGTCGGCCATGTTCAAGGCGATCGTCGAAGGCTTCCAGTCCGTCGAGCCGCTGAAGATCGGCGAACTATGGGCGCTGCCGTCGCTGCTGCGCTTTGTCCTGATCGAGAATCTTCGCCGGATCGCGGTGCGCGTCAATCGCACGCGGGAGTTGCGCCAGATCGCCAACGAGGTCGCCGACCGTGTGCTGGCGACGGACGACAGCGCCGACCGGCAGACGATACTTTCCGGCTACAGCGCCCATGCGCAGGACACCACCTTCGCAACCCAGTTGCTCTACCGGCTGCGCGACGGCTCGCAAAATGCCGGCAGGGCGCTGGAATGGCTGGAGGGCGAGCTGGAAAGGACGGGCTCCGACGCCGAGGAAATCATCCTCAGCGAGCACCGCACGCTGTCCAGCGGCAATGTGACCACCGGCAACATCATCCGCGGCCTGCGCCTCATCAATGACATCGACTGGACGGTGTGGTTCGAGGGCGTCAGCCGCATCGACACTTTGCTGCGCGAGCGCACCGATTTCGCGGCGCTCGATTTCTTTTCGCGCGACCAATACCGGACTGCGATCGAGGAGCTGGCACGCCGTTCCGATCTTTCCGAATTTCGCGTTGCCGAACGGGCGATTGAACTCGCCGGCCATGCTGCCGATGCGCCGGGCTCCGAAACCGGTCCGATCGCTCACACCGACGTCGGCTTCTTTCTGGTCGGTCCGCGCCGGATGGAACTGGAGCGGTCGATCGGCTACCGGCCTACCATCGGCAAGACGATCAACCGGACGTTCCGCAAGACCGGATGGCTGGGCATCGTCGTGCCGGTGTTTGCGCTGACCGTCCTGCTTCTGGTCGTCTCCGGCAATGCGCTCGCCAATCTCGGCCTGTCAGTGCCGTCGATCGTCCTGATGCTGGCCCTGTTCGCGGTGCCGGCCAGCGAAGGCGCGCTCGCATTCTTCAACACCGTCGTCTCGCTGTTTTTGAAGCCGACGCGTCTCATCGGCTATGATTTCAGGCATGGTGTACCGCCCGAGGCACGGACGCTGGTGGTGGTGCCGTCGCTGATCGGCTCGCGCGACGACGTTGAGGAGAACATCCGCAACATCGAAGTGCATCACCTCGCCAACACGGCGGGCGAGATCCATTTCGCGCTGCTTTCCGACTGGCCGGACTCGAAGACCGAGATCGATACGGCGGATGTCGAAATCCTCGAATTCGCCCGCGCCGAAATCGCCCGACTGAACGCCCGCTATCCCTCGGATGGCGCGCCGCGCTTTTATCTGCTGCATCGGCGCCGGCTCTACAACGCCTCGCAAGGCGTCTGGATGGGCTGGGAGCGCAAGCGCGGCAAGCTGCACGAATTGAACCTCTTGCTGCGCGGCGACAGCGACACCACCTTCCTGCCGTTGGAAGTGCCCTTGCCGGAGAGCGTCGTCCACGTCATGACGCTGGACGCCGACACCCGCACAACCCGCGACGCCGTCGCTGCGCTGGCCGGCAAGCTTTGCCACCCGCTCAACCGTCCGCATTTCGACGCGGCCCGGCGCGAGGTCACGGCCGGCTATTCCATCCTGCAGCCGCGCATCACCGCGTCGCTGACCAGCGGCGACGAGGCGTCGTTCTTCCAGCGTGTCTTTTCCGCCAATCGCGGGCTCGATCCGTACGTCTTTGCCGTGTCGGACCTCTACCAGGACATCTTCGGCGACGGTTCCTTCACCGGCAAGGGTCTCTACCATGTCGATGCCTTCGAGGCGGCGCTGAAGGGCCGTATCGAGGAAAACACCATCCTCAGCCACGATCTGCTCGAAGGCGCGCTGGCGCGATCGGCCTTGGTCACTGACGTCGAACTGGTCGAGGACTATCCGACCCGCTATTCGGTCGACGCATCGCGCCACCATCGCTGGGCACGCGGCGACTGGCAGCTTCTGGGCTTCATCCTCGGCCCGCGCTCAAACGTGCCGGCGCTGTCGCGTTGGAAGATGGTGGACAATCTGCGCCGCTCGGTGACGCCGATCTTCTGGGTGATGGCCGCGATCGCCGGCTGGACGCTGCTGCCATTCACGCAGGCGGCGCAATGGCAGGCGCTGCTGATCCTCACGCTGTTCATGGCGCCCACTTTCGACATCGTCAACGCCATCCTGCCGAAGAGCGGCGACCAGACGCCGCGCGGCCATTTCTCGGCATTGGCGCGCGACGTTGCCTTCGGTACCGCCCTGGTGGCGCTGAAGATCGTGCTGATGGCGCATCTTGCCTGGATGATGGGCGACGCGATCATCCGCACGCTCTACCGCCTGTTCGTCAGCCGCCAGAACCTGCTCGAATGGCGCACCGCCTCGCAGGCACACAAGGGCGGCGACAACGATCTCGGCTCCTACTACAGCATCATGTACGGCGCGGTGATCATTGGCGTCGTCGGCCTCGCTGTGCCGGTGCTGGCCGATTCCACCGGCGCCTTCGTCGCCTTCTTCTTTGCCTTGTTCTGGATCGGCTCGCCCGCCATCGCCTGCTGGATCAGCCGTTCGGCCGAAACCGAGGATCGCCTGCGCATATCGGCCGCCGATATCCACGCGCTGCGCACCGTGGCGCGGCGAACGTGGCACTATTTCGAGACCTTCGTGACGGCCGAGCATCACCATCTGCCGCCGGACAATTTCCAGGAAAGCCCGGCCCCCGTGGTGGCGCCCCGCACCTCGCCGACCAATATCGGCGTCTACCTGCTGTCCGTGATTTCGGCACGCGATTTCGGCTGGATCAGCCTCTCCGACGCCGTCAACCGCATCGACGCGACCATGTCGACCATCGAGAGCATGCCGCGCGATCGCGGCCATCTCTTCAACTGGTACGACACCACGACGTTGAAGCCGCTCTATCCGCTGTACATTTCTGCCGTCGACAGCGGCAATCTCGCCGGCCATCTGGTGGCCGTGGCCGCTGCCTGCGCCGAATGGGCGGAAGCGCCGTCGGTGCATGTGCAGGGCGACTTCGAAGGCATCCTCGACACCGTCACCATCCTCGACGAAAGCCTTGAGGAGTTGCCCGACGACCGCCGTCAATTGCGGCCCTTGCGCCAGCGGCTCGCCGACCGTCTCGACGGCATGCGGCGGGCGGTGGAATTGATCAAGGCGCAGCCGGAGATGGCGTCGATCCGCACTATCAACCTGGCCGTCCTGGCCGGCGAGATACGCAAGCTCGCGACAGCCATCCACACCGAGGCCGCATCGACCCAGAGCGACACCATCGCCGATTGGGCGGCCAGGCTCGAAGCCACCTGCGAGGCGCATGTCCACGACGCGCACAGCGACGAAAACGCCGTCGCGGCATTGCGGGCTAAGCTTCTGACCTTGCGCGAGCGCACGCGCCGTTTCGCCTTCGAGATGGATTTCTCGTTCCTGATGCGGCCCGAACGCAAGCTCTTGTCGATCGGTTACCGGGTCGAAGAGCATCAGCTCGACGAAAGCTGCTACGACCTTTTGGCCTCCGAAGCGCGGCTGACCAGCCTGTTCGCCATCGCCAAGGGCGATTTGCCGACCGAGCACTGGTTCCGGCTCGGCCGGCCGATCGTCGAGATCGGCTTCCAGGGCGCGCTGATGTCCTGGTCCGGCTCGATGTTCGAGTATCTGATGCCGCCGTTGGTGATGAAGGAGCCGCAAGGCAGCATTCTCAACCAGACCAGCAAGCTCATCATCAAGCGCCAGATCCAGTATGGCCGGTCGAAGAACGTTCCCTGGGGGATTTCGGAAGCGGCCTACAACGCCCGCGACCGCGAACTGACCTATCAGTACACCAATTTCGGCGTGCCCGGGCTCGGGCTGAAGCGCGGCCTTGGCCAAAACACGGTGATCGCGCCCTACGCGACCGTGCTGGCAGCGCAGTTCACGCCGCATGAATCCGTGCAGAACTTGGCCAGGCTGAGGCGGCTGGGCGCACTGGGCCGGCATGGCTTTTACGACGCGGTGGATTTCACGCCGCAACGCGTCCCCGAGGGTACCGACCACGCCGTCGTGCTGAACTACATGGCCCACCACTCGGGCATGTCGATCGCCGCCGTTGCCGATGCGATCTTCGAAGGGCGCCTGCGCGACCGCTTCCACAGCGATCCGGTGATCGAGTCGGCCGAATTGCTCTTGCAGGAAAGGGCGCCGCGCGACATCCCGACGGCGACCGTCAGGACCGAGGCCGACGAGCGTTCCAAGGACGAGACCGAACTCGAGAGCCCGGATACGCGTATCGTGCTCGATCCGCTCAGGGCGCTGCGCTCGACCAGTGTCATGTCCAACGGCCGCTACTCGGTCATGGCCACCGCCACTGGCTCGGGCTACAGCCGCTGGGGCGAACTTGCCGTCACGCGCTGGCAGCCGGATCCGACCGAGGACCGCCTTGGTTCCTACATTTTCCTGCGCGACGCCAGCAATGGCGACTGGTGGTCGGCCACCGCCGAGCCGAAGCGCGCCGCCGACGAGCGTGTGCAGACGCTGTTTTCCGACGACAAGGCGAGCTTCGTCAAATCGATTGGGTCGCTGCGTTCGGAGGTCGAGTGCATCGTCATCTCGGAAGGCAATGGCGAGGGCCGGCGAGTAACGCTCTACAATGACGGCGCCGCCGACCGGCACATCGAAGTGACTTCGTATGCCGAACTGGTGCTGGGCTCCGAGCCGTCGGACAATGCGCATCCGGCCTTTTCGAAGATGTTCGTGGAAACTGAGATCGCGCCGAACAACGGCGCGATCTTCGCCACCAGGCGCAAGCGCGAAAAGGACGAGCCCGATGTCACCATGGTGCATTTCGTCACCGATCCGTCTGGATCGGCGCGGGATGCCGAGGCGGAAACCGACAGGCGCGCCTTCATCGGCCGCGGCCGCACCATCACGGACGCGGCTGCCTTTGATCCCGGCGCCAAGCTTGGCGGCCATTCCGGCTTCACCCTGGATCCGATCGCCTCGCTTCGCCGGCAGGTGCGCGTGCCGGCCAACAAGAAGATTTCGCTGACGTTCTGGACCGTCGTCGGCGCCGATCGCGCCGAATTGGATGCCGCTATCGCACGGCTCGACCATCCCGAAAGCTTCTCCCGCCAGGCGATGCTCGCCTGGACGCGCTCGCAGGTGCAGACCCGTCACCTCGGCCTCAGCCTGTCCGACGCCGCCAATGTGCAGAAGCTGGCGCGCTACCTGATCTATCCCGATCCGTTCCTGCGCCTGCCCGGCGAATCCATCGCCTCCGGGCTCGGCAGGCAGTCCAGCCTGTGGCCGACCAGCATATCCGGCGATTTTCCGATTTTCCTGGTCAGGATCGCCGATGTCGCCGATCTGGAGATCGTCGCCCAGGCGCTTCGCTTCCAGGAATACATGCGCGCCCGCGGCATGATGATCGATTTTGTTGTCGTCAACGAGCAGGCTTCGTCATACGTGCAGGACTTGCAGCGCGCGGTCGAGACGCTGTGCGAAAACAGCCGGTTGCGCGGCAAGGAGCTTGGACCCCGCCAGCACATCTTCGCGGTGCGCCGCGATCTGATGGAGGAAACGACCTACAGGACTTTGCTCGCCGTCGCCCGGGTGGTGCTGCATACGCGCAACGGCACAATCTTCGACCAGATCGAGCGCGCCGAGGCCGCGGCACTGCAGGCGCGAGACGCCGCCCTCCAGCCGGCAGAACTTGCAGCGCTTCGCGAGCCGTCCTTGCCGGTGCCGACGGCGCAAGCGTTTGCCGCCCAGGCACTGATCGAGGCCCGCGTCGACGGCAGCGGGCTCGACCAATGGAACGGTTTCGGCGGCTTCGACGGCGGCGGACGCCACTACGTCGTGCGTCTTGCCGGCCGGCGCACGACGCCGCAACCGTGGATCAACGTCATCTCCAACCCATCGTTCGGGTTCCACATATCGGCTGAAGGCGCTGCCTTCACCTGGAGCCGCAACAGCCGCGACTATCAGTTGACGCCGTGGTCGAACGATCCGGTCACCAACCGGCCGGGCGAGGGCATCTATATCTACGATCATGCCAGTGGCAAAGCGTTCTCGCCGCTGGCTGCCGTGGTGCGTGACCCGACAATGACTTACGAAACCTGGCACGGGCAGGGTTTTTCGACGTTCCGTTCAAAACGCGGGCCGCTGTCGATGGACCTGACCCATGTCGTCGATCCCGTCGATCCGGTGAAGATATCGCGGCTGCGCATCCAGAATTCGGGTTCGGCGCCGATGCGGCTACGCGTCTACGCCTATGCTGAATGGGTTCTTGGCGGCCATCGTTCGCGCACCGCGGCAAGCATCGTTCCGTCCCGGGATGCCGCGACCGGCGCTCTGCTGGCGCAAAATCCCTATGGGCTCGATTTTGGCGAACGGATCGCCTTTCTGGCCGCCGACGGTGCGGTGCATTCGGTCACCGCCGACCGCGGCGAATTCATCGGCAGGCTGGGCTCCAGCGAGTTTCCGCATGCCGTGCTGAGCGGCGCCGGCCTGTCGGGCCGTGTCGAGGCCGGCGACGATCCCTGCGCGGCCATCGCACGCGACATCGACGTCGCTGCCGGTGGCGACGTCACGCTGCTCTGGCTGCTCGGCGACGCGGCCTCGCCCGAGGAGGCCAGCGCGCTGGTGCAGACCCATCGCTCCAGGGATTTCGATCAGCGGCTGGCCGACAACGAGCGCACATGGCGCGGCTTTCTTGACACCATCCAGGTCGAGACGCCGGACAAGGCACTCGACGCCATGGTCAATCACTGGCTGCCCTATCAGAGCCTGGCCTGCCGCATCCGTGCCCGCTCTGCGTTCTATCAGGCAAGCGGTGCCTTCGGCTTCCGCGATCAACTGCAGGACACCTTGGCCTTGCTGGCGCATGACCCCAAGTTGGCGCGTGACCAGATCCTCAATGCGGCGCGGCGGCAATTTCCCGAAGGCGACGTGCAGCATTGGTGGCTGCCGCGCACAGAGGCAGGCGTTCGCACCATGATCTCGGACGACGTGGTCTGGCTGGCCCACGCCACGGCGCGTTACCTGCTGGTGACGGGCGATACCGCGATCCTGAAGGAGCAATTGCCTTTCATCGAGGGGCAGGCGCTGGGCGAAGGCGAGCACGATGCTTTCTTCATCCCGGAAATCTCGAAGAAGACAGCCTCGCTCTATGACCATTGCGCGCGGGCGCTCGATCTTGCCGTCAAGCGCAGCAGCCCGGCCGGGCTGCCGCTGATCCTCGGCGGCGACTGGAACGACGGCATGAACCGCGTCGGCGAGCACGGCAAGGGCGAGAGCGTGTGGCTGGGCTGGTTCCTGCTGAAGACGCTGGGCGACTTTGCCGCTGTCGCCAAGGCGCAGAGCGATGCCAAGCGCGCGCAGGCCTGGACAAAGCACGCCGAGATGCTGAAGCGGGCGCTGGAAAGCACCGCCTGGGATGGCGAGTGGTATCGGCGCGGCAGCTTCGACGACGGCACGCCGCTCGGCTCGCGCAAATCGGACGAGTGCAAGATCGACTCGATCGCCCAGTCCTGGAGCGTGCTTTCGGGCGAGGGCGACCCGGCGCGGTCGACGACGGCAATGGGGCAGGCGCTGAAAACGCTCGTCGACGACGACCTCAAGATCGTCAAGCTGTTCACCCCGCCATTCTCGAGGACGGAAAAGGACCCGGGCTACATCAAGAGCTATCCGCCGGGGGTCCGTGAAAACGGCGGCCAATACACGCACGCGGCGACATGGTTCGTCATTGCGCTCGCCGAGATGGGTCGCACCGACGATGCCTACCGTTGCCTTTCGATGCTCAATCCGGTCAACCATGCACTCGATGAAGCCGCGGCAGAGCGCTACCGGGTGGAACCCTACGTCGTCGCGGCCGACGTTTATTCCGGGCAGGACAAGGGCGGCCGCGGCGGCTGGACCTGGTATACCGGTTCGGCGGGCTGGCTTTATCGCGCGGCGGTCGAGAGCATTCTCGGCATCGAGCGTCGCGGACAGCGCATTCAATTCACGCCGAGACTTCCCAGCCATTGGGACGGTTATTCGGCGACCCTGAAGATGCTGGGCGCCGAGATCAAGGTACGCGTCGTCCGCGACAAAAAGGCTCGGGCCATCTCACTTGAAGTGAATGGCACGAAGGCCAAATCTTCGTCCTTCGAGCCAAAAGCCGGAGACAACGCCGAGGTGATCGTCAGAATACCGGCCTAGATTCAAGGGCTTGGAGCGTCCCTTGCGCTTCCCTAGGGAACGCACGGGCACTCCAAGTGCCTCTACCGGTTATATTTGCGTTTGAACTTGCTGAATGCCTGCACACGACTTTAGACGTCGTGCCCGGGGTCTTGCTGATTAAAATTGTGGCAGTGCTTTCCAGCTGCCATGATTTTGCCGCAACGCTGACATTTCACCTTTTATCTCAAACTGTTAGACGATCACGGCAAATTTCGAAGCGTCGTCATCTTTTGTTCGCGGAATGGGAACGGAAGAGGTAGACGAGCATTGTTTTGCGACGCGTCAACCGATACGAGTCAAAAAATGACGCACTGCACCATAAATAATTGGCGGAGTAGCTGAAGTGTCACTTCTGCAAATCTACTGGCGAGCCCTTGGTTATCTCGCTGCCGACAGGAAACGCGTTGCGTTTATCTGCGGGGCGAATGTCGCGCTTGCCATTATCGCCATTCTCGAGCCGATCATGTTCGGCCGGGTGATCGATGCCATTTCGGACCGCGGCTCGGTATTTTCGACGCTGGCGATGTGGGCCGGCCTCGGCGCGTTCAACATCATCGCCTTCGTGCTGGTGGCGCGCGGCGCCGATCGCTTTGCCCACCAGCGGCGTAGCGAGGTTCTTTGCCAGTCGTTCGAGCGCGTGATCACCATGCCGCTTGCCTGGCATCATCAGCGCGGCACCTCCAATTCCCTGCACACGCTCCTGCGCGCGGTCGAGACCCTGTTCAGCCTCTGGCTCGAATTCATGCGGCAGCATCTGTCGACCGCGGTCGCGCTGGTTCTGCTGGTGCCCACGGCGCTCAGCATGGATATCCGCATGTCGATGGTGCTGCTGGCGCTTGGCGCACTCTATG
The DNA here is from genome assembly GCF_040317735.1 of Mesorhizobium sp. M1399. Taxonomy (NCBI): domain Bacteria; kingdom Pseudomonadati; phylum Pseudomonadota; class Alphaproteobacteria; order Hyphomicrobiales; family Phyllobacteriaceae; genus Mesorhizobium; species Mesorhizobium sp. M1399. Next base: position 23,206 of record NZ_JAMYKZ010000013.1, on the reverse strand, counting down.
TCGGCATCGGACGGCTGGTGATGCGGCGCACCAAGGAAGGCCAGGCGGCCGTAGAGCGGCATTACCACAAGGTGTTTGCGCATGTGACCGACTCGGTCAGCAACGTCGCGGTCCTGCAGAGCTACAACCGCATCGGCCACGAGACCGAGGCGCTCAAGCGCTACGTCAAGAACCTGCTCGACGCGCAGAACCCGGTGCTCGACTGGTGGGCGATGGCCAACGCGCTGCACCGGCTGTCGTCGACGATTTCGATGATGGTGGTGCTCTTGATTGGCGCCTATCTGGTGACGCACGGCCAGTTGCGCATCGGCGACGTCATCGCCTTTACCGGCTTTGCCACGCTGCTGATTGCCCGGCTCGACCAGATGTCGGCTTTCGCCAACCAGATTTCCGAGGCACGCGCCAAGCTCGAGGAATTCTATCATCTCGAGGACTCCGCTTCCGATGCCGCCGAGCCCGACGGGCTGCGCGACCTCGTCAACGTCACGGGTCATGTGCGTTTCGAGAATGTCTGCTTCGAGTTCGGCAATTCCGGGCAGGGCGTCGACGACGCGTCGTTCGAGGTCCAGGCCGGCCAGACCGTCGCCATCGTCGGCCCGACGGGCGCCGGCAAGACGACGCTCATCAACCTCCTGCAGCGCGTCTTCACGCCGTCCGGCGGCCGTATCCTGATCGATGGCATCGACACCCGCACGGTGACCCGCAAGTCGCTGCGCCATTCGATCGCCACCGTGTTCCAGGATGCCGGCCTGCTCAACCGCTCGATCGAGGACAACATCCGCGTCGGCCGTGCGGAGGCGACCTATGACGAGGTCCATGCCGCTGCCAACGCCGCCGCCGCGCAGGATTTCATCCTGTCGAAGAGCGAAGGCTACGACACGGTCGTCGGCGAACGCGGCGGACAGCTGTCCGGTGGCGAGCGCCAGCGCATCGCGATTGCCCGCGCCGTGCTGAAGGACGCGCCCATCCTGGTTCTCGACGAGGCGACCAGCGCGCTCGACGTCGAGACGGAAGACCGCGTCAAGGACGCCATCGACGAATTGCGGCGCGGCCGCACCACCTTCATCATCGCCCACCGCCTGACCACCGTTCGCGATGCCGATCTGGTCGTGTTCATGGACAAGGGCCGGGTGGTCGAGATGGGCGGGTTCACCGAACTGTCGCTGCGCAACGGCCGCTTCGCCAGCCTGCTGCGTGCTGGCGGCCTGCTCAACGACGAGGAGGTTCGCCGCCTCAGCCATCCGGTGAACGAAGCCGCCTGAGTGGCACGGTTCACCTTCTCCCCTTGTTGTGGGAGAAGGTGTCACCGTAGGCGACGGATGAGGTGCGCTCCAGCTCGGCGCACACCTTCATCCAAAATCCAGACTGCGGCGCACCGAGTAGCGCCTTACTCCGTCCAGCATCCCTCATCCGTCTCGGCGCTGCGCGCCAATCCACCTTCTCCCACAGGGGAGAAGGGGAGACCGCGTCACCGCCACGGCTGCAAGCTCTCATCGCGGACCTAGGCGATAATTGTGTCGCAGACGGCGTTCAGATCCCGCAACTCCAGCTTGGCGCAAAATCTTCATCCAAAAATGGAGATGTAAGCGCACTGCAGATCAGGATGTGAACCCGTAAATCGGGATTGACCGGAAGGGCCTCGGTCTGCGTTCAGGGCGCAAGCTCGCAAAAGCGGTCGATGGAACAAGGCAGCCCCTACGCGCAGCCTCGCCGAATTGGCCCATCGCGCTATCACGACCTCTGATCGGAAGCGGCGCCCTGCAATGAAATAGGTCAAGACCGATGTCGATTTCGGGGAGGCTCATTCGTCTCACGATAGGAAGCCGAAGAAATTTGCCCAAGCAAAGAAACGGATACGATGACAATCACTATCACAGCATTTGAACGATCACCCGATGGCGGCAAGGGACTGGCGCGCGATACGCGCGTTCGCTGGGCGCTCGAAGAAGTGGGTCAGCCTTATGAGGTTCGTCTTGTTTCCTTCGCAGGGATGAAGGCGCCTGACCATCTGGCAATCCATCCTTTCGGCCAGATCCCCACCTATGAGGAAGGTTCTCTCTCGCTGTTCGAGACCGGCTCGATCGTCTTTCATCTTGCCGAGCAGCATGCGGGCCTGCTGCCGAAGGATCGCGATGCCCGCGCACGCGCGATCACGTGGATGTTTGCCGCACTAAACACCGTCGAGCCGCCGATCCTGGAATTAACGACGGCAAGAATATTCGAAGGTGACAAGCCTTGGAGCGAGGAGCGCTTGCCGTTGGTAAAGGACCGTGTTCGCGCTCGGCTGGACAAACTCTCGGCTCACTTGGGCGTCGCCGACTGGCTCGATGATGCGTTCAGCGCGGGCGACCTATTGATGGTATCAGTGCTGCTGCGACTAAGAATGTCAGGCATTTTGGACGAATATCAAAACTTGGCTGCCTATGTAGCGCGCGGGGAAGCACGGCCCGCCTATATCCGGGCTTTCGCCTCGCAATTTGCGATCAACGCCCCATCAACCAACTGCCGACAGCAGGTTTGAAGTCTGCCGCCGAGCGTTTGACCAATGCTCGACGCTTCCAGCTTGACCGCTTTTGGCGTCGACTTCGGCGCGATCAAACGCCCCGATTGGGTTGCTTACCGACTGGCGGCTTTCATATTGCGATGAGTTCTGATTCAGGCTCGACATGAGCCGTCATCCGGCTCGGAGCCACGCGCCGATCCACCTTCTCCCACAAAGGGGAGAAGGAGAGACCGCCGGCGCCGTGGTTGCCGCAACTCCGCCGGCGGTCTATGTAAAGCCGCATGAGCGACACGACTTCACGCCTCTCCGGCTGGATGGACCTTGCCAACCCGACGCGGTTCGTCGGGCTGGTCGACAAGGTCGTGCCGTGGTTGGCGAGCGTGGCCGCCATCATCCTCGCTGTCGGTCTCTATATGAGCTTCACGGCGCCTGAGGATTTCCAGCAAGGCATCACCGTGTGCATCATGTATATCCACGTGCCTTTCGCCTGGCTTGCCATGATGTGCTACACGCTGATGGCGGTCTCGGCGCTTGGCACGCTGGTCTGGCGCCATCCGCTGGCCGACGTGGCGCTGAAATCGGCGGCACCCATCGGCGCCGTCTTCACCGCCCTTGCGCTGATCACCGGTTCGATCTGGGGCAAGCCGATGTGGGGCACCTGGTGGGTGTGGGACGCGCGGCTGACCTCGGTCTTCATCCTGTTCCTGATGTATCTCGGCATCATCGCGCTGACCCGAGCGCTCGACGATGCCGGGCGCGCCGCCTGGGCCGCCGCCATCATCACCCTGGTCGGCTTCATCAACATTCCGATCATCAAATTTTCGGTCGACTGGTGGAACACGCTGCATCAGCCGGCTTCGGTGTTCCGGCTTGGCGGGCCGACCATCGATCCAAGCCTGTTGTGGCCCTTGCTGGTGATGGCACTCGGCTTCACCGTGCTGTTCTTCGCGCTGCATCTGATGGCAATGCGCACCGAGATCCGCCGCCGCCGTGTCATTTCGATGCGCCGCGTCGCGGCAAGGCAAGCTGAACGGCAACCCGGCTGATCTTATCCGTCGAGTTTCTTCCCACCCCCCTCTGTCCTGCCGGACATCTCCCCCGCAAGGGGGGAGATCGGATGTTGCTTCTGCTTTCGCCAATTACCAACGTATCAAAGTGGGTGCGGGCGGCGGAGCTGCCAATCTCCCCCCTTGCGGGGGAGATGTCCGGCAGGACAGAGGGGGGTGCTGTCCCTCCGGCGTCCGGAAAATTCTATACATTAAAGCCTCCGCACGCGCTCCGGCCTGGTTCATCCCATCCGTCCTCGCGCCTTGACCGGCAAAGTCTCGATCACCTTGTCGCCTTCGATCAGATGCACCTCGTCGAACAGATTGGTGACGACGCAGCAATGGTCGGGCACGACGCGCACGCGCTCGCCGATGCGAAGCTCGGCGTCGCCTGACAGCGTGACGTTGCCGTGCTCTTCGCTGAGGCTGGTCACCCTTGCGCCTGAAATGCCCAGCAGCTCGCCGAAATCGGCGAGCCCCAGCGTGTCGCTGGACAGCGCCTTGCTGCCGGCGTCGAGGATGGCGCGTGTCGGCGTTGGACGGCTGACCACCGTCGACAGCACCGTCAGCGCGCAATCGTCGAGGCTGCCGACGCCTTTGGCGACTTGGTAGCGGTCGAGATAGATGTAGGTGCCAGGCCGGTATTCGGTAACGACGGAATGCTCGCCCGAGCGCCACATGTCGGGCGTGCCGCCGCTGGAGATACGCTCGCAGGCAAGGCCGGATGCGGCAAGTGCTTGCTGCGCATCGGCGAGCCACGCCTCGGTCTCTGCGGCGCGGCCCGCCCCCGGGTAGGTCATCAAGCCGCCGAAGACGAGCCCCCGGACCTTGTCGATCTCGCTCGCCAGCGCGACTGCCTCGCCGGCCGACTGCACACCGCAGCGGCCCATGCCGGTGTCGCATTCGACCAGCACCGGCAGGCGGTGGCCGGGATCGGTAAAGGTGGCGGCAAGTCCCATCAGCGTGTCCATGCTGTCCGTTGTCACCGACAGTGTTACGCGGCCGTGCAGCGCCTTGAGGCGCTCCAGCTTCGCCCGCCCGAGGATATTGTAGGGCAGAAAGATGTCGGTCAGGCCGGCGTCGGCCATGATTTCGGCCTCGCCGATCTTCTGGCAAGTGATGCCGACGGCGCCGGCCGCGATCTGCTTTTTTGCCCAGTAGGGCAGCTTGTGGGTCTTGATGTGCGGCCGGAGTTTCAGCCCGTGCCGGTCGGCATGGGCCTGCGCCCGCGCGATGTTGGCTTCGGCGCGGCCGGCATCGATCAGGATCGCCGGCGTATCGAGGTCGTCTATGCTGCGCATGGTCTCACCATCGGAAAATTGGTTGACCTTATGGCCCTGATCGGACCGCATGTCATGGGGCCAGCGACAGCAGTTTGCATCGACACCGAATTGACGTTCGGCTATTGCGTTAGCGCTCGCAAAGCGACGGGAAGGAACCACGATCATGAAACGCTCCGCCATCAACGACATCATCCGCGACGCCGACGCCTTCATCCGCTCGTTCGGCTACATCATGCCGCCCTTCGCCTACTGGAGCCCCGAAGAGATGAAGGCGCGCCGGCAGGATTCGTCGGCGATCTTCTCCTCCCGGCTCGGCTGGGACATCACCGATTATGGCCAGGAGAAGTTCGACGAGCTCGGCCTGTTCCTGTTCACCGTCCGCAACGGCCGCTACGAAGACATGAAGAAGGGCATGGGCATGCTCTATGCCGAGAAGATCATGATCTCGCGCAAGGACCAGCTGTCGCCGATGCATCGCCACAACATCAAGGCCGAAGACATCATCAACCGTGGCGGCGGCAAGCTGGTGCTGGAGCTGTTCATGCATGACCGCGATGGCGGCATCGACCCGAAGGCCGAAGTAACGGTGCCTGTCGACGGAACCATCCACAGGCTGCCTGCGGGTGGGCTGCTGAAGCTCGACCCAGGCCAGAGCGTGACGCTGCTGCCGGGCGTCTGGCACGCCTTCTGGGCCGAAGGCAAGGACGTGCTGATCGGCGAGGTTTCGACGGTCAACGACGATCTCACCGACAATGTCTTTCGCGAACCAATCGGCCGCTTCGCGGACATTGACGAGGACACAGCGCCGCTGCACCTGTTGGTGTCTGATTATGAGAACTGGGTGGGGTGAGAAGCGACGGGCGGTCTGGCCGGTTGGCAAAGTTTGCGCTATCTTTAGTCAATGGACCCTCCGCCTAATCAACGTGGGAACGTCGCCTGGTCGAAAAAACATTGAGGACTCGCCTGTTACGGCGAGTGCAGTTCTCAATTCTTCGGACAAAACTATATGATTTAACTGCTGCTCATCTCTTGCCAGATGAATACTGCCTAAGCAGTGCTCAAAGTGTACGTAAAAATTACAAGAAATTATATGTAAGACGTTACCTCCTTCCACCGCGCTGGCAACATCAGATCGTTCTGGATCTATGCAGCGAACCCGGCTGAGTGGCAGAACCCAAGAAAACTTGTTAGTCGTTCCGTCGCGGGCCACTAAGGTTATTGGATAAAATTGAACAAACTCTTGGGGCACGAATTTCAAAATTATTTCCTGCCACGTATCATCAACAGCCGGAGGGTTGCCAGTTGGTGGGCAGTGAAGGCTTTCAAAATTGATTAAATTGGATCTGGCACGAAGCACCGGCCGACCACGAGATTCCTCGATTGGTACGGAGGTCATCGCATCAACGGGGGTTACTGGAGAACCGTAGTCAAAAGTCGCCGGCTGAAACGACGTATCCAATCGATCGTACCAAACCCAAGCCATCGTAGTTCTCCAATAGAAGGGCTGCGAAAGCGAACCTACCGCTGATGCTTGTCGGCCCTGCGGTTGCCCAGCAGCAGCTTGCGTTCGAGATGTGCCCGCAACTCCCCATAATACGCCGTCAGGAACGCGCGCGCGTCATGGGCTTGGGGTGCCGCGCCGATCTTGCGTCCGATCGTCTCGGCAACCGTCCGCAGGGCGAAATAATCGTCGCGGCGCAGCACTTCCTCCAGTTTGTGGAGCTCGGCAATCCCGTAGGCGTCGAGCTGGGCGTGGCTGAACCGGAACGCGCCGGCCGCCGGATCCTGCCGTGCCGACAGATCTTCAAGCAAGGCGCGCTTCGGTGCCTCGACCACCCAGGTCCCTGCCAACAGGTCGCCGATCCGCATGCGGTCGCGATTGAAGAGCGGGAACAAGGCAAACAGCAGCGTCCACACCAGTCCGAACACCGTCGTCAGCGTGTCGGCAAGGTCGGTGCCGCTGCGTCCGACGATGATCGACAGCGGCAGGAACACCTCGATCTCGCGCATCAGGTTGCGGGCGATGACTTGGTCGATGGACAGGCCGTCTCCGTTGCGCGATGCGACCCGGATGCCGACGATCCGCTTGCCGGGCGTCGCCGCGCGCCGGCCCGCTTCGAAGACGATGAAGTAGGCGTTGCGCAGAAAGAAGATCAGGATGATCCAGACGACGAAGAGCGGCTGAAACCCCTCGCTGCCAAGGCCTCCCACCCCGAACAGTGCGACGATCGTGATCACGATTGCAGCCACCGCGATAAACACGATGTCGAGGAGGAAGGCGGAGGCCCGCGTGCCGGCGTCGGCCAGCTTTATCCGAAGATCGACGCCTTCGGGCGTGATCAGCGGCCGTATAGCCGCGAAGGCGGCGCGCCTACCGATCGCCATGCCGCACCGCCCGGAACAGGTAGAAATAAGCGATCCATAGCGCCAGCATGCCGCCGCCAATGGCATAGCGCGTGACGTCGCTGGTGATGGTCTGCCTGCCAATGCCCTCGAGCAGCCCGGCAAACAGCAGCATGACCGAGACCCCGACCATAGCATTCGCGGCGATGCGTCCGGCACGAGCCGCTGCCGCCATGCGTGTCAATTCGCCGGGAAAGGCGATGCTGGTGCCGATGCGCATGCCGGCCGCGCCGGCCAAAGCGATTGCGAACAATTCGGTGGTGCCGTGGATGGCCAGCCAGCCGCCGAGCTCCATGCCAAGTCCCTTGGACCAATAGACTTGGAACAACGCACCGATCATGCAGCCGTTGAACAGCATCAGCAGCACCGTCGGCACGGCGAAGGCAAAGCCAAGGGCGAAGGCCAGGATTGCGACCTGGACGTTGTGCGTGAACAGATAGGCGGCAAAGCCTGAGAGAAAGCCATTGTCGCCATCATAAAGCATGCTGCGCAGCAGTTCGGCCGAGGCATCGGGACCGCGGCCCCCCGCCAGGCTGGACGGGATGATCGCGTCGAACCAGCTCTTGTCGGATGCCACCAGCCAGGCGCCTGCACCAATGCCGATCACCATCAGCGCGACCGAAACTAATGTCTCGCGCCACAGGTCGCGAATGGCTTCGGGCCAGTCGTGCAGGAAGAAATCGGCGAGGCGCTGCCGCAGCCCGCGACGTGCGCCGTAGAGATAGAAATAACCGCGCAGCGACAGCGCTTCGAGATAGGCGACCAGCGCGTTGTCGAGCGAGGTCGCCCGCGCCACCGAAAGGGAAGACAGCGCCGATCGATAGAGTAGGGGCAGCGACAGCAGCTCCTCTTCGGAAAGCGTGCGCGGCGCACGCTTCTCGACACGCGCCAGCAGTGCCTCGAATGCTTTCCAGTCGGCCTCGCGCTCGCGGCGAAAGCTGGCCAACGACTGGCGTACCGCGTCGCCACGTACCGCACTGCCGGGTACTGGCGCCGTCACAACAGATCCTCCTGCTTGAACTGCAGATAACGCTCGACCAGCGCGGGACCCAGCCGGTTGTGGTTGGCTTCGATGACATGCGCCCCGAGCAGCCGCAGTCGGCCGATGACGACCTGCCTTTCGCGCAAGAGCCCTCCGGCAACGACCGCGCGGGCAACGTCCTCGCCGGAGCGTGGCGGCATGTCGGCCAGGCCCTCCAGTTCGGTATCCTTCATCAGCATGAACAGCACCAGATGCCGTTCGGTGAGCCGGCCCACGGTGCGCAGCATCAATTCGGCACTGATCGGATCGACGAAATCGGTGAAGATGATGACCAGCGAACGGCGGTCGAGCCGCGCCGCCAGCGTCGTCAGCGCCAAGGTGAAGTTTGTCTCCTCGCTGGAATAGTCGATCTCGGCGGCCCGTTTCTGGATCATCGCAAAGCTGGCGGGGCCGCGTACCGCGCCGCTCGAAACGCGCGGCCTTGCATCGAAGCCGAACAGGCTGACCATGTCGCCGCCCTTCAGCGCGATGAATGCCGAGAACAGGGCGGCCGTCACCGCCCGATCCACCTTCGGCACACCGTCGACCGGCTCGCACATCAGGCGTCCGCTATCGATGGCCAGCACGATATTGTTGTTCTCCTCGATGCGGAACTCGCGCGCCAAAAGCTTGCCGTGGCGGGCGCTGCGCTTCCAGTCGATCATGCGCCGGCCCATGCCCGGCTGGTAATCCTTGAGCGCGTCGAACTCGCGGCCTTGGCCGGCGCGGCGCTGCGCATGGCCTTCAGCGAGGGTCGCACGCTGCAGCAGCGTGAGCGCCTCGCCGCGGGCGCTGCTGACGTCGGGCAGCACCGCAACCTTGCTTTCCACCGGCAGCACGACCTGGTTCCAGACCAGCCCGAACGGCCCGCGCCAGCGCACCCAAAGACGGTCGAAGCTGGCGATCCCACGCCGCAGCGCCTGGAAGCGAAGGTCGAGCGACCCGCCTCCGGGGGTTGGCAGCAATGTCCCACCGCTGTCGCTCACCGGCGCCAGACGCGCATCGTGGCCGACGCGAGCCTCCGCGGCGCGCGGCCCCGAGTGACGGGCGGCGATTTGCACGCTGAACTCGCCGCCGACACCGACCTGCTGCGGCGCATCGATGCTGGCATTCAGCGATGCCCGCCCGCGTCCGGCCGCGGCATCCACCGCCAGGAAGGCAAGCAGCAGGCAGCTCCACAGCAATCCCAGATACCAGAATGACGGCAGTGCCAGCGCGACCAGGAAGGCCGGCACCGCGCCGGCCGCTGCTGCCCACACTGCTCGGCCGCTGGGATAGATCAACGTGGTGCTTCCGTCTGGTCGACCAGGTCGGAGACGATCTGCTCGACCAGGCGGCCGTCGATCTGGGCGGCAGGCGAAAGGATGACGCGATGGCGCAGCGCCGGCACTGCCAGCGCCTTGACGTCGTCGGGGATCACATAGGCGCGTCCGTCCAGCGCCGCCCGGGCACGCGCCGCCCGCGCCAGCATGGCGCCCGCGCGTGGACTGGCCCCCACTTCCAGATCGGCATTTTCGCGCGTAGCCCGAACCAGCGCCGCTATATAGCCGATGACATCGTCGACGAGGGTGACGGAGCCGACGGTTGCAAGTGCCTCCTGCAGCGTCTCGCGGTCCGTCTGCGCCTCGATGCCATATTGCGCGATGTCGTGCGAGGCGGAGCCGCCGCCGTGATGGACGATGATGGCTCGTTCTTCCTCGGGGCCGGGATAGCTGACGCGGTGCTTGAACAGGAAGCGGTCGAGCTGCGCCTCGGGCAGGGGGTAGACGCCCTGGTGCTCGATCGGATTCTGGGTCGCGACGACCATGAAGTTGCGGCCGAGCGAATGCGTGGTGCCGTCGAACGTGACCGCATGTTCCTGCATCGCCTCGAGCAGTGCGGCTTGCGTCTTGGGTGGCGTGCGGTTGATTTCGTCGGCAAGCAGGAGATCGCAGAAGATCGGGCCGCGCGTCAGCGTGAACTGCCCGGTCTGGAAGTTGTAGATGTTCGACCCGACGATGTCGCCGGGCATCAGGTCCGGTGTGAACTGGATCCGCCCGTAGGCGACCCCAAGCGCTCGGGCGAAGCAGCGCGCGGTCATTGTCTTGGCCGTGCCGGGAGGGCCTTCGAGCAGGATATGCCCGCCTGCAAACAAGGCGGTCAGCATCAGGTCGACCGTATCGTGCTGCCCGCTAATCGCCTTGGCCACTTCTTCCCTGATCCGTGTCGCCAGGGCCTTCACATCATCGACGTTCACCGAGCCTCCTTGCTGTCCAGTCGTGCAGCCGCTCAGCTGCCTGTTGCATCTGCGCCAAGTTCTTGGCCTCGCCGGCGGCTTGCGAGCGCATCGTGAAGCCGCCAGCTTGCTCCTTATCGCGAGAGTCGAGCCAGTGGTCGAGCGCTGTGCCTTGCAACCCTTGCGGTGCCCCGAGCAGCGCGCCGGCGCGCACCCGCATCAAGGCCGCATAGCGGCTTCCCAGCTCGTCCAGCCGGCCGGCACGCCGCATGAGCATCGCCGTCGTATCGACCAGCGCACGCTTGCCGAAAGCAATTGCACGCTGGTCGGCACGCGGCGGGCCGAATCGGCCGAGGCCATGCAGGAACGCCAGCGCCGCAGCGACCAGGATCGTCAGTGTCAGCGCCAGGAAGGGCGGCTCGACCAGAAGCTTGGCCAGATCATACTTCCGCCCCGCGCCGTGCAGCGTCAGATCGAACATCACCGGCCCGTCGTCCGGCTGGAGCAAGGCGATCAGCCCGAGCGCCGCTGCCGCCTTGTCGGGATCCTTGAGGGCGGCGTTGTTGATCAGGTCGGGGTCGGTCAGGATATAGAACGGCTTGTTCTCCACTTGCGTCAGGACGGCCTGGCCTTTGCCGGCTGCAATGACCGGGTGTTCGTCCGCTACCCACTGCAATTCGTCCGGGGTGTTGACGAGCTGGCCCTCGATGTCGAGTTGCTTTGGCGTACTCTGGCCAGCACCGATCTTTGCATCGGCGATCCGGCCAAGCCATTCGTTCACCACCGAACCGGGCAATCGCCCGAATTTCATATTCCAGCCTTTGTGCTCCTGCAGCGGCAGGATCTGCCATTTGGGCAGCACGAAGAGCGTGTTCTGGTCCTGACGAAGGTTGAGGATGTGGTCGAGAGCCTCCGGATCGCTGTCGGGCGAGATGGTGACGATCAGCAGCATGTCGGTGCCGAGATCGTCCTCGGTCCGCGCCATGAAGGGCGGTTCGCCGGTCAGCTTCTGCCATTCCGCCAGACCGGCGTAGCCGACGCCGCTTTTCGACAGCGGCGTGGCGCCGCCATTGCCGGGTTGCCGGAAATCGGGGGCATAGGTGGACAGCAGGAAGAAACCGGCAGCCGCAAGCAGGCTGGCGAAAATCCCCCAAAACAGTGTCTTTCGATTGAACGGCTCCTGCGCCTCGACCGCCGGTGCGCTCACGTCCAGGCATCCCGGAAGGCGAAACGTTCATAGGCGCCGCGTGCTTGCCGCCAGCCTTCCGCGCCGACCGGCCGGCGCGCGAACAGCGCCGTCTCGACAATGCGGGCGATCTCGGTAAACGCATGGCGTGCCCTTCCCGGCAGGGAAGGAGCATTGGCGATGTCGCGCGCGGTGAGCGACGGGCGCAGGAAGTCCGGCAGCCGGCCGGCAATATCGGCGACGCTGCGCCGAAGCAGCAAGTGAACCGCCTCGTCATAGTCGCCGCGTGCGGCCAGCGCATCCGCTTCCGACAGCAGGATCTGCGCGGCGCCCGCGTCGGGACGCCAGGTCTCTTCGGCCTCGGCCTCGGGCCGCGCGCGCTGCCACGGCAGGTGCCAGGCGATGCCTTTCACCTCGAGGAAGACCAAAAGCAGGATGATTGCGGCGCCCGATATCACCGCCCCCCAGAACAGATAGATCATGTAGGGACCGAGCGATGACAAAAGATCGAGCAGCGGCTTCAGCCAGTCGGGCGGCTGGGGCGGCACATAGGCCGGCAGGTCGAACTGGATCGACTCATCGGCGATCAGCTGCTTGTGCAGATTGGTCAGCCATTCGGCTTCCGCTGTGCCTGGCTGTGCCACCGTCACCCGCTCCCCTGCAACCTGCAGTTCCCAGCCGACACTGACAATGCAGCACAAGAATTGCAAGTGGGCTGGACGCCCACGGTTAATCTTGGCAGAATTGCTATTAGGGCGCCGTGATACTGTTACGGCGAAACACGGGGGGAATCATGGCTTCAACGACACTGGAACGGCCTGAGAAATTCGAGATCGGCAGAGTGTTCAACAACAGCTTCGCCGTGATCGGCCGCAACATCGGCTTATGCCTTGGGCTCGCGCTGCTGTTTTCAGGCTTGCCGGCGATTATTCTTCGGCTGTGGAGCCAACCGCAACTAGATGCGGTTCTGCAGGGCGACCCCGGCGCCGCGGCCGATCCCTCGATGATGTTTCAGAATTCATGGATTACGGTTATTGCGGGATTGCTATCCTTCGTTTTCGCGCTGCTGCTCCAGTCGGCGCTGGTGCGGGCAACGATCGAGGACTTGAACGGCAAGCGGCCGACCTTTGGCGACTGCATTCAGATAGCCATCCGCAATTTGCTGCCGACCCTTGGTATTGGCCTGCTCGTCGGCCTGGGTGCGGGCCTGGCGTCGATAGCTTTGCTGGTTCCCGGCATCATCTTGTGGCTCGGATGGTGCGTGGCGGTGCCGGTTCTGATCCAGGAGCGGCTTGGCGTGTTCGGTTCGATGTCGCGCAGCCGTGTCCTGACCAAGGGCAACCGCTGGCCGCTATTTGGCCTTTTCCTGATTCTGATGGTCATCGCGATGGTCATCCAGTGGGTGATGCTGGCAGTCATCGTCATGTTTGGCGGGATCATTGCCGATGTGGCGGCAGCCTTGGTGTCGACCGTGCTGTCGATGGTGCTGTCGGTCGCCACGGCGGTCAGCTATGTCGAGCTGCGGCAGGTCAAGGAAGGCACCAGCGTCGAAGAACTGTCGCAAATCTTCTCCTGAGGACGGTGGAGGCTTTTCACGGGCTGGCATCTTGCGTTGCGGTCGAGCAGCCGAGCTCGGTCACAACGCCTTTGTCTGTGCCGGCAACGCTGCTGCCAGGCGGTGCGCCCATTCCTCGATGCCGGAGCGGCCCGCCAGCAGGTCCTGCCTGATCTCGACGAGGACGGCTGGAATGCCGCGATCGTCGCCATGGACCGGTATGGCGTAGTCGCCCTCGCGGCTGATCACGTAAGGCTCGTTTGCCGCGACGTTGAGCCCGATGCCGGCGCCCAGGCCGGCAAGCATTGCCTGGCCGAAATCGATTGCCCGGTCGTAAAGCACGCCGGCATGCCAGGGCCTGCCAACACCGAGGTAGACCGGCGTGAAGGAGTGGATCGTCGCGATCCGTGTCGCTCTGCCCTGCTTCGCCCGCTCGTCGAGATGGGCAGCGACGCGGTCATGAAACGGCGCGAACATGATCTCGGCGCGCCGGCTTCGCTCCTCCGGATCGAGGCCGACATTGCCGGGGATCTCAGTGTCCTCCGATAGCACCGGAATGCTGCCGCTGGAACCAAGCGGCCGGTTGAGATCGATCAAAAGCCGCGAATAGGAGCTGAGGAAGGCCGGAGCATCGAGCAGCTTCGACAGAAGGCGGGTCACTTCGGCGGCGCCGATATCCCAGGCGATATGGCGCTGCAAATGGCTGCTGTCGAGACCAAGCCGCGCATACTCGGCCGGGATGTGATTTGACGCGTGCTCGCATATCAGAACGATATCGGAACGCCCCGTTTCGTTGATTGCGTCGACCGCGGGTGGCCAACCTTCCGGTAGGATGGCGTTGGCAAGCGGCTCAGCCATCAATACAGCGTCCGGTAAAGGTCGCAGACTGCCACTGGATCAAGCCCGGCAAGGCGCTCGGTCTCATGCCGCTTGAGGCCGACAAAGGTCTCGACGAACACCGGCGCGAACCATCCTGTCACGGTCTTGTCGGCAACGAGCGCGTCGAGTGCCGCCGGCAGCGTTTCCGGCAGCCGTACGAGGCCAAGCTTCTTGCGTTCGGCGGCGCTCATCTGCGTCGGGTCGCCGGTGACCAGCGGCGGCGCCGGCAGCTTGGCCTTCAGCCCTTCCAGCCCGGCGCGCACGATCGCCGCCAGCGACAAATAGGGATTGCCGGTGGCGTCGGCTGCCCGGTATTCGATGTTGTACTGCCGCGCCGGATCGCGCCCGCCGATCGTCACCGTCGGGCAGATGCGCAGGCTCGCCTCGCGGTCGCGATCGGCAAGCCAAGTGTAGGACGAGCTCCAGCTATGCGGCTTCAGCCGGTAGTAGGATGACACACTCGCCGCCGTCATGGCGGTGATCGCGGGCAGGTGGCGCAGCACGCCGGCACAGAACGAAGCGGCACGGCTGGAAAGGCCGCCCGGCTGGGCCGGGTCGTAGGTCGCCGGGTTGCCGACCTCGTCGACGAAACTGCAATGGATGTGGACGCCGTTGCCGACGGCATCGGGAGCGGTTTTGGGCGCGAAGCTCGCCCGCCAGCCGGCACATCGCGCGACTTCGCGCGTGATCTCGCGGATGGCGACGGCGCGATCGGCCGCGGCAAGCGCATCGGCCGGCTCGCACGTCACCTCGAACTGGTCGGTGCCGAATTCGGCGATCACCACTTCCGGCGCGACGCCGGCTTCCGCCAGCGCCGCCATCAGATTGGCGGCAAACGGGTCGGCGCGCCGCAGTGCTGCCAACGACATCGAATGAGCCGGCCCGAAGTCGCCCTCGATATGGAATTCATGCTCGAACGCCGCGATGACGGAAAGTCCGGCCGCCGCCTTCAACTCCGCCAGCGCATCCTTGAGCATGGTCCGCGTGCAGCCGACCCACGGGCTGCCGTCGAGTTCGACGATGTTGGCGGCGACCATGTCGAAAGGCGTCGCCGATCCGGTCAGCGCCGTGCGAAACCGCGCGTTGAGATCGGGAATGAGCCGCACATCGCCGGACGAGCCCCACGGATTGGGGTCGACGATGGAGTTGAACGGCGTCAGCGACAGATTGGCCTGCAGCCAGCCGACGCCGGTCGCGGCGATCTTCTGCAGCTTGCTTTCGACGACCGAGCGGCCGCGCGTGATCGCCGAAAGGTCGGTGGTGACGACGGCAACCAGCGGTTCGACGGTCATGCAGCTTTTCCCAAGGCTTCGAAACGGCCCGTAACGGTGGCGGTATCAGTGACCCAGCAATAGCCGCCGAAGGCTTTTAGCGCGCCATCATGGCGCTCCTGCGAGGCGGCGGCGCAGGCATCCGATACGCAGGTGACGAGGTAGCCGCGATCGGCGGCATCGCGCACCGCCATGTCGACGCACTGGTCGGTCATGATGCCGGCGACGATCAGATAACGCACGCCGAGGTTCTTCAGGACATAGTCGATGTTGGTCGAGTTGAAGACGCCCGACGACGTCTTCGGCAGCATGATCTCGTCGCCGACCGGCGCCAGCGACGGCACCGGCAGGCCTTCCGGCCGGCTCGGCGCGATATGGATCGGCGTCAGCTTGTGGTCGAGCGAGCGGTCGCGGCCGTCTTCGGTCAGGCTCTGGATGATGGTATGGATCACCTCGACGCCGTTGGCCCGCGCCGCCGCCAGCAGGCGTTCCTGGTTGGGGATCGTTTGCGACGCCGTCTGCCGGTAGAAATAGTGGTCGGGACCGCGCTCCGGATGCGCCGGATCGGCACCCGGCTCCAGCCAGACCCGTTGCAAGTCGACCAGCAGCAGCGCGGTTTCGCCGGCCCGGAACGGCTCGTTTCGTTTCGGCAATGATGGCGTCATGCTTTTTGGTCCTGTGTTGCTGATCACAATCCGGCTGATTTAGCTGATTTTGGTCCACGCGTCCTGCGTGGCGGACACACTTATTGGGAGTATTCGAAGTCTCTAATTTAAGGTAAGCTTTGTTTTCGGGCGTGGAGACGGGGGTCTCTGTCATGATCGATTCAGACGTGTTCGACTTTGTCGAACGCTGCAGGAAACACACAGCCACCGGGCCGCTGCTGAGCGACCTGCTTGAAACCGTGAGGAATCTCGGCTTCGAGCACCTTATCCTGAGCGGGGTGCCGCTCGGTGGGCAGAAGCTTGCACCGATGGTCGAACTGAATGGCTGGCCGGCCGGCTGGTTCGAACGCTATGTCGAGGCCGAGCATGCCGCGGCTGATGGTGTTTGCATTTACTCGGCAAAGACCCTGAAGCCGTTCCTGTGGTCCGAAGTCCCGGCAAAGTGGTCGGATACGGAAGGCTCACGACGCGTTGCCGGCGAGGCGACGGAGTTCGGCATCTGTAGCGGCTTCGCCGTACCGATGCTCAGCGTTCATCACTGGCAATCCGTGCTGTCGTTTGCCTCTTCCGCGAAGGCCTGCACCCTGTCGCCGCGCCATCAGGTGCAACTGGTGACCATGGCGGTCTATGCCGGCATGTCGATCCAGGCATTGGCGAATGACGACTATGACGATGAAGGCTTGCTGACCGACCGGGAAAAAGAGGTGCTCTTGTGGGCCGCGGCCGGCAAGACCTCATCGGAAACCTCACAGATCCTCGGCCTGACCGAGCGTACGGTCAAATGGCACTCGACACGAGCCAGGGAAGCTTTCGGCGTCGGCACGACCACGCAAGCGGTCGTCGAGGCGGTGCGCCGGCGCCTGATCCATCCCTAAGCGCGTCTACTGTCCCATCGGACAGGTGACGTATATTAGCGCGACTGCGAGTATCCCTGCGATAACGATCGGGGGATCGCGCCATGATAACGGCCCACGTAGTCAATGCGCATAACAAGCATCTCTATGAAAACGAATTCGACGAGTTTCTGCGCCGCCGGCACGACTTCTTCGTGCACCAGAAACATTGGCGCCCTCCGAGCCCGGACGGTCGCGAGCTGGACCAATTCGATACCGACGCGGCGACTTACCTGCTTGGTATTGAAGACGGTCGCGTAGTGACTTCGGCTCGATTGATCCCAACGAGCGAGCCGCACATGGTCTCGGAGGTTTTTTCTCACATGTGCGAAAAATCGGGCGTCCCGAGGCGTCCCGATTGGGCCGAATGGACGCGCACATTCGTCGTTCCCGACAAACGCACTGCCGGACTGAGGGGCACGCTGACGCAGCTGTGCTGCGCGGTGATGGAATACGCTCTCGACGAGGGCCTCAGCGCCGTCGGCGGCATCCAGGAAACCTACTTCATGCCGCACCACGGCGCGCTGAAGTGGCGCGCCGAGCCGATGGGCATGGCCAGGGAAGAAAACGGCGAGTGGTACATCGTCGCGTATATCGATGTGAATGAGGCGGCGCTGGCGAGTGTGCGGAAGATACTTGGGATTGAGCATTCGCTGCTGGTGAGGCGTGGATCGCAGGTGCGGTTTATCGAAGAACCCTGTGGCAGGCCGCTTCATGAGCAGGGAATCAGACTTCTATAGACTGGCGTTTCTCAAAAATGGGAGGAAACGCATCAGGATCGTTTGCAGACCAGAAGTTTAAAGTTTGCCAAGAGTATGGTGGCCAAAATTGCACTGGTCAAGGTATACTGTGATATACTTTCGATGCTTTAATGCAGCTTTCGCCGGACAAGGAGCGATAAATGAACACATAAAGACAAGAAGAAGGCCAATATGTAGGTGAACGCGCTATTACGCGCTTAAATAGTGGAGGAGAAAACAATGCCTAATTTATTCGGAACCGAATGGAAGCTAGAATCTAGAAAAAGCATATTTACCGGTGGCTTCAGCCCAAATACCGAGACGCGAAAGTATGACGAGCTCGAGAATGGCTACACGTTGGCTGTAAAGGGCACTGAAGGAGGAAAGCCTTACCAGTGGAAATACACTGCGTTCTATGATGGTAAGCCGCACAAAGTAGAGGGTCGCGACGATGTCGACTCGATTACCATATTCAAGGATGGCAGCAACGAAACAGGCGGATGGTTCACCAAGGACGGAGTGACCGTCGCAGGCTATAGGCGGGCTGTAGAAGCATCAGCCCTAGTGGTAACAGCTGGCGGGCGCCGTCCGGATGGGACGGCATATTTTGACACAATAAGATACAACGCGTAGCTCGCTGCTTTGCTAGCCGGAGCATTCGTTTCGTGTCGCTGATTTGGTAGGGCCAAGCAGCTCTTGGCTTGGCTCCATTCGCTCAACGACGTAGCGTATCGAATGACCACGTTCGTTGTGCCTGACAAAAGAGGAATTACGGTGACAGTGCACTTTTTACCATGCGGCGGGAGCGACATGGTAAAAAGTGCACTGTCACCGTAATTCGAGCGCACAAGCGGGGGAAGCACCATGATCGCCGACGAACAGGCCAAAGCGGCACAGGAGATTGCGAAGCTCGGCCAAAAAGGCATTGACGCTGCAAGCGAAGCCGGCGGCTTTTTTGCCAAGACATTTGGGAAGGCAATCGATCATATTTCCGAGGCAATGGCCGACAAGGCGGCTGCTTATCGTGTCATGAATCGCGCTAATGTTGTCGCCAAAACGCAGGCGCGTTTAAAGCAGCTCGGTGTTTCCAACTTTAAGGCGATCGATTTCCGCAACGGTGTGCCGTTGCTGGAAGGGATTTCAGATGAATCCGACGAAACGCTGCAGGATGTTTGGGCGACGTATTTCGCAAATGCGCTGAATCCTGCAAACCCAAGAGTCACTGCAAACCGCCAGCTGATCGGCATCATCCGGTACCTTGAACCCGACGACCTCAATATCCTTTCTGGAATATCATCCCAGGAATTGAGCCAACGCCGCGCTGACCCGCTCATTAAGAAACCCGCGGACTTCTTTGGTGAAGAGGCAGTGCTCAACCAGAGTTTGTCGCGGCTTACGGCACTCGGCCTTTTCGCGTTCGAAAATGGTCCTGACCCCATAGGGTGGGACGAAGACGAAGACCATCGGCGGCCATGTAGGCTCATCATAGAAACGTCTCTAGGCGAGTTCGCCGCGATGCCGCTGTTGATGATGCTAAAAGCCGCGATCGAGGAACCTGGGGCCGGGTAAAGCCTTCAACGACCAGACGTTAGAAGGGGGCGGGCGCAAACTTGTCAAAGCTGCACAATTACAGGCCCGCGGCGCCCCAACGGACGTAATTTTTTCTGCCGGCGAAAAACTGGGCAGTGGGGTTTTTACAGTCCGTGGATAAACGAGATTCGTCTGTGATCCGGCTCTGCGCCACGGCTGGCCGTAACCAAGCGCTACCTTTCAGGCGGAAGCTAGTCTAAAAGAGAATGCCACCGCCAAGCGAACCCATGGATGGCACGCATGAATTCGAACTGGCCGGCATCGAGGCGGATGCGACTTCGATAGGATCTATCGAAGTTCCGAGATATCGGTCCGCCGCCGCACAGCCGGGGAAATAGCCCATGGCCACCGACGCCGAAAAACTCATTCTATCGAGACGCAGCGATCAGCAGCGCCAAGAAAGGACATGGCTTTATGCATCGAATTCGCGCGCCCAGTTCTTTGCCACCTCAGGCTCGCGCATCGCGACGGCACTCTCGGTGATCGTGTCCAAGACGGCTTCTATGCGGGAATAGTCGTAAGAGGATTGCCTGACGCGCTGCCCGAGGAAGTCGCGCATGTACCGCGTCTTTTCTTCAAGTTCGCCCTGATACACCTCCAACTTTGCGTTATAGCTGGTCCAGCGCACTCTCGCCCCCGGATCCAGATGCAGATAACACTCGATTGCGGCCGCGCGCCCGTTGATATCCGCTATTTGTTCCCCGTTCGGTCCAATCGTCTCGAACGAACCGAAGGCGGGAAGATTGGGGAGTTTGAGGATTCGCATGTTTGGCAGGGCCTTAAGCTCCCTGCACCGTTGGTAATTGGCAACACCTTCTGCATCGTTGTCGAAAAGGACCAAAACCTTATTTTGGACGGAGATGCCAATCAGTCCCTGTACAAAGCGAAACACGTTGCCAGTGCCCGAGAATGGGTAGCCTTCCTCCATGTCGACGAAATCAAAAAAGTCCGCGACATGCGGGCGCAAGATCTTCAGGGCATGCCGCAGGATTGCGGCGTCCGAACTGCCCTCGGTTACGATCAGGAAGCGATTGCTAGGATCAAGCGGGCGAACGAAGTCTTCGCGGGACGCATATCCACCTTGCTCGACATCATTGAACGCCCACTGTACGTGCAGTTCGCTCGCCCAGGGGTTTCGCGCCAGCAAATGCATGACGGTATAAGCGCTCAAATTCTCCATTGCATGCGACACCGCGCCATATTCAACCGGGTCATCCTCGAAGTGTTTGACCAAGCCTAGGCGTGGCGCCAGTTCGCGGCGGAAAAACTTTCCGAAGTCCTCACCGCCCTCGCCATAGTCGGCTGAAACGGTATTTACATCGACATTTGCCAGCGCGTCGCGCAGGTGCCCGAAAGTGAAACGGGTGACGTCAAATCCAACGAGCTTTGCAAGAAAGGCAAACTCCGGTTCGCACTGGGCATAGGTATGCCCCAGCAGATTGAGACGGGCGATCACCTGCACGAGGGGCTTAGATAACCCTTCTTTGAATTCGACGATGGGCTTCCACCGCATCTCGCCTTCAAAGTCGGGGTCGTCTTCGTCACCTGCGTAGTAGTAGGGAACATCTGCCACGTCTGTCTCGCCTTGGAACAGGGCGGAGTAGTCGGTGAAACCGCTGTTTTTGCCCCACTCGATTTCGAGGCGGCCGATAGCCAATTGAATCATCGAGCCCATGACAGCGAACCTAGAAATCCACACTCCCGGACCGAAATTAGAACCGGTCAACTGCCATCCGGCGTCAGTCGGCCCTCGTCAAGCACAAATATGCTGATAGTGGTGGCCGGTCATAAGGAGGCAAGCGATGACGAATCCATATTGGCATGACGCCTTCAAGCCGCACCTAACGGACAGAGGCGAAATTCGCCTGCTGTGCTTTGAAATCTACAACATCGTAACCGCCAGCATGAGCCGACAGGGGACAGGCTTGAATGGACACGAGGCCCACAGTTTCCGGAAATCGACATCCTTTGCTTCACGATGGCTGAAGCAGAACTGTCGAAACGGCTGTTGAGACTTGCGCTGTTGGTCCGAACGTTTGATGACACGTTTAGCAGGGCGGAAGACTCTGTCGACTATAAGAAACACCTCAAACGCATAGAGGATGAGCAACAGGATTTTGGCGGTGTTTACGAAGGGTCTCCGGACGTCACCAAGACGATCAGAGAGTGCGGCAACAAAATTATTCATGCGGAGGATGTTCGCCCAGTTTACGAAACGCAAGATGAGCGAGATGATCCGGAGGCAATGTGGGGAATGAACGGGACGGTCGAACTGGAGGGTACACGGCGCGACCAGTGGAAGATCGTCATTGATATCCATTCCTACGTAGAGGGTGTTTTAGAGCTCATCAATTACAACGAATAGAAGCCTAAACCGGTCCTCTGTGGCAACGGAGAGGACGGACGATGATCGACAAGATTCCGGTTGATAGGACCCTGCGAAGCCTTGCCAGCAAGGCGATCCCCTCACGCGGAGTTCGTCATGCCCCACAGCCCAGCGAGATCGTCGAGGCTCATGCGCAACATATCGGCCGCGACTGCGCTGCCGCTTATCCTTGCCGGCAATGACCGGAACCGCGTTGCCGCCCTTATCTGCGCGGCGTCGGGCGTGCCGCGCGAGGCCAGCATGGTGATTGCCGATTCGGTCACGGCGACCGGGATTGTTCGCGGGTTGCTGGCGTCGGCGGGATGGGCGCGGGAAAACAACGGGTTCGGAACGGTGGCGGGGCGGAGCTTTTGATGCGGCGGTGACATGGCGCGAATGACGCCATGAAATGCCTTGGCTCACCCGTACGGTGCCGGGGGATGCGGCAGACCGGGAACGCCGGCAAGGTGCACCATGCGGCGGGGGCGACATGGTAAAAAGTGCACTCACCGTAATTCTGATCTATACTGCGGACAGCAGCCCGAACGCCTAGGCGAAGGGCGGACGAACCGCTTGATAGAGTTCTCTTTTTAGTCATGTGGCGATGTCAAGATGTTAGCCTCCGACCTGACGAAATTTATCGAGCAGGATCATCTGGCCCTGGATGCCTTCGTAAACGGCGATCCTGAGCCCTTGAAAAACCTCTACTCGCGACAGGACGACGTCATTATCGCCAATCCCTTTGGCCCGCCGGCGAAGGGATGGAGAAAGGCCGCTGAGACCATGGAACGGGCCGCCACCAATTACCGGCACGGCAAGGCCATCGGCTTTGAGCGCATCTCGGAGTATGCGACAGCCGACTTGGGATACATCATCGAGGTCGAGCGGTTCCAATCCAAGGTCGGTGGTGGCAACAAACTGGTGCCGATTGCGCTTCGAGTCACCACCATATTCCGGCGCGAGGAAGGCGCGTGGAGGATCGTCCTTCGTCATGCCGATTCGATAACCTCGGCACGCCCGCCGACGTCCATTGTCGGGGAGTAGAAGGGTTGCCGGAGAGGTTTTAGGAATTACCGTGACAGTGCACTAATTTTTTTTCGCCGCCTGCCTTGTTCCCGGGTTCTCACGGCTTTGCCGATTTGCCCGATCTCGGTCCCAAGGGGTGCATCAAAATCGTAACATCGGCGACGCGGCAATACTGGAGAGGGCGACACGGGAAAAGTGCACTGTCACCGTAATTCGACCACCGTAATTCGACGGAAGTTATTCCTGGAGGAGCGGGTTCGGCAGCTAAGTAATTGAAATTGCTTGGCTGGGGAACCTGGATTCGAACCAGGACTAACGGAGTCAGAGTCCGTGGGTCTACCGTTAACCTATTCCCCAGCAGGCGCGGCTGTTGAAAACCACGCGGCAGGGCGGCGATGTCGCCGCGCGTGCCTTGTAGCCGCCGCCGGAAAATAGTCAACCCTGCCGTAGGCATTTCAATCGGGATAGTGTCCTGAAGGTTCTGCAAAAAGTTTTGGAGAGAGAACGGCGCTTGCTCTGAAGGGCGAGCGGCCATGGCACGGTGGTGACGTTGCAATCACCGATT